>WLLG01000315.1 GCA_009700815.1 Actinomycetota bacterium | reverse complement strand
TGCTGCAGGGCCGCGAGGGCAAGTGGTGATCTTTGGCAACTGCGACGCGTTGTATCGGAGTAGCGGGTCCATCTGGTACTTGCTCGAGGTAGGCGAGGCCGCTGGTGGGCTCGGGGTTCTCCTCAAGAAGGTCGCCCCGCTAACCAAGCCGGTCACGCTGCTCACAACTGCATCGCCTAGTGGAAAGGTGAGCCTGGTGCTGCAGGCAGCCGGCAGAGATCGAGCAGTTGTTTTTCTTGAGAGCACAGATCCTTCCGGTACTACCCAATCTGCACTTAGTAAAGAGTTTGTCCTGTCGCAGGAGCGACAAGTTGGGCTCAGACTCGTTATGACAGCTAGGACACAAACCGTGTTGATCACCGAGCAAAGCTCAGGCCGTGAATTGCTCCGAGAGCAGGTTGCGCTTGTTCCGTCAGTGGCGATTACGCAGCACAACGCAAGTGTCGAGGTAACAATCTTGCCGCTTGCCACGCCAGTTTGTGAGCGAGTCAGTCAGTAGCTCTGCAGGCTTGGGCATCTGATATATAGCTCCGTTAGGGCAGGCTCGGAGCGGACTCGGCAGGAGGGTGGTCGACGCTCGGCGGCATCGGGCTGCCACGGCGCCTTGCGCCCCAACGAATGGCGGGTTTCTCAACTAGGTACCAGCTCAACGTTGCGCACAGCATGGTCAGAGCCAGCGTGAACGACAGCATCCCTAAGAAATTTGCGTTGAGGCCGGGCTGATCTGTGATGCGCAGGTAGATGTCCTGCCAAGCTTCGTGCCAGATGTAGATGCCGTAGGAGACAAGACCTAACCAGATAGCCACGGGATTCGCTGCGGTTGCAGTCACCAAGCCCTTGTCTGACCGAGCTAGAACTGCGGGGATCACTAGCAGCGTTGCAAACACCAAGTACAGAACCCGGACTAGGTAGGCCTGAGCAGGAGTAAAGATCGGGAACATGGGAAGACCAAGCTGTGTTGAAACGAACCAAAATACGCCAAGGGCGAAAACCCAGAACACGAGGGCTGCTGGACTGCGTCGGAGCCAACTGGGTAAGCGAGTCTTGTTATGCGAAACCCATGCGCTGCCAACAGCAAGCAGCATTCCAGGAACGAAGTCGCCGATGCGAAACGGAAGCCAGGTGCCGAGTTGGGCGAAGGTGGATTCGGCAACTCCGATTTTGATCAGGCCAAGGTTTGCCGCTGCTGAGGCAACAAAGATGGCAACCAGTGCGATCACCTCGACTCGCAATTGCCGCGAGGCAGATCGCTTTCGCCGTGACATGGCCCAAGCCCAGCAGGGCACGAACACATAGAACGCAACCTCGGTGGCAAGCGACCAGGCTTGCTGAATCGGCCCGCCAACTAGCTGTGTTGAGTCGTAGATCTGCAGGAGTAGGTAGTGGCTGATAATGCTGTGCGGCTCTACAAAGCCTGGGGCTTTCAGAACAAAACCCACAACCGTCAAAGCAACCCAATAGGCGGGAATGATTCGTAGCACCCGTCGCCTGGCGTAGGCGCCAAGATCGCCGGATGGCTCAGCAGCGAATCTTGCCGCCACGAACGGGCGGTACAACAAGAACCCCGACAAGACAAAGAAAACCGAAACTCCCACGTCCATCCGAGCCAGATACGGGCCGAGCGTGGTCGAGCGATTACTGAATCCACTGAGCAGACTTACATGGGTAATCAGCACACCGAGAGCCGCTAAAGCGCGGCAGCCATCGAGTGCAGGAAAGCGAATCTTTGTAGCCTGAGACGCCGGAGAAGCCGAGGGAGAGGCCCCGCTCATTGCCGTCGATCCAGAACTGTTCATGTGGTGGATCGTAGACGGGTTATAAACTGCAACGCTTGACCCCGGAGGCTCTGTGACAACGAAGAAAATTGGCATCCTGGTGGTTGCGTATAACGCTGCCACCACTCTTGCCGCAGTGCTTGACCGCATACCCGAGGATTTCCGGGACTCGATCACCTCGGTCATAGTCGGCGATGATCACAGCCAAGACCAGACGCATCTTGTAGCAGTTGGGTATCAGCAACTCGAGCCGGATCTACCCCTGCAGATCACTCGCCATGAGTCGAATCTTGGCTACGGAGGCAATCAGAAATGGGGCTATCGCACAGCTATTGATCAGGGTCTCGACATCATTGTGTTGCTACACGGCGACGGGCAATACGCTCCGGAACTGCTACCGCAGATGGTGGCACCGCTGCTCAACGATGAAGCCGAAGCAGTCTTCGGGTCGAGGATGATGCTCGATGGTGGTGCTCGACGTGGTGGCATGCCGATGTACAAGTTCGTCGGAAATCGGATTCTCACCACAGTCGAGAATGCAGTTGCAGGGGTGGACCTTACGGAATGGCACTCTGGCTACAGGGCCTATTCAGTTGCGGCGCTTGCCCAGTTGCCTTTTGAGCGCAACAGCGATGGGTTCGACTTTGACACGCAAATCATTCTTCAGCTGATTGAGTCCGGACAGCGAATAGCCGAGATACCAATCCCCACCTATTACGGCGAAGAGATCTCGCATGTCAACGGGCTGAAATATGCCAAGGACATTACCTCAGAGGTTGTTCGTTACCGAGCCCACAAGATGGGATTCGGCACTGGTGAGTTGGCCTTCTCGAGTAACGCTTATGAACAGAAACAGGGCGATGATTCTTCTCACCACATCCTCAAGGGCTGGCTTGGCAGTAGGACGGCAGCCAGAGTCTTGGACTTGGGCTGTTCCGATGGGCGCTTTGCAGAGGACTTGCAGTCCATGGGTCATCATGTGACCGGAGTCGACTTGCAAGCTCACGCGGGCGTGACGGATCGGGTTGAGCAGTTCGTTCAGGCCGACCTAGATCAGGGATTGCCTTCGGAGCTCGATGGCCCCTACGAAATCGTGCTCGCTGCTGATGTTTTGGAACACGTTCGGCGCCCCGATCAACTGCTGCAGCAGATCCACAAGGTCCTAGCCCCCGGAGGATCAGTGCTGGTGAGCGTGCCAAACTTCGGTCACTGGTACCCGCGCCTGCGCGTGGCGCTCGGACGTTTCGACTACGACCGACGCGGGATATTGGATTCCGACCACGTGCGGTTTTTCACCAAGAAGAGCTTTGAGCGCTTAGCTCAGGCATCAGGATTTTCGATAGTGCGTAGAGAAGCAACTGGATTACCGCTCGAAGTTGCAGAGCGGGGCGGTCGCGGCCAAGAGGTGCAGAGCAAGGGCTTCTCGAGACTCCTCAATCAGATCGACCGAGCAGCAGTATCGGCACGGCCACAGTTGTTCGGCTACCAGTTTCTCTTTGAGCTTCGTGCGGATGCCTCCTCCGATTTTTCGGAAGCCACCGAGTGACTACAGCAGTTGCTGCAGAGTCCGAAACAATGCAGCCGCGGGCCATGCCCGATAAGCGTTTTCTGGCATTCCTAACACCCATTCTTGTACTCGCCCTAGCCGTGCGGGTTG
>WLLG01000314.1 GCA_009700815.1 Actinomycetota bacterium | reverse complement strand
TTGAATTGGCTCTGGATCAACCCTTGGGTAGTGCTGGCGGGGCCGTGCTGCAACTGCTCAACCTTGAGCAGACCAATGCCGCACTCATCCGTTGCAAAGATGCCATCTGGGCGATCTCGCGTGATCGCCTTCGTGCAGCACGTGATGTTAGCTACTTGGGTTCACGAGTTCTCACCACTACTCCGCTCAGCCCGGCGGCCACAGCTGTGTTGTTCAGCGCACATCAGGCGCTGTCGGCGCTTGACCGACTCGAGGTCCGCGGTAGGGATTCAGCTGGCCTGGAATTGCAGATTTCTCATCACGGCTTAGACCTAGCTGACCCAGCGATTCGGTCGCTGATCCAAAGCCGTGATTACCGCAGCTTTACTTCTGGCTCTGTCAAGATCGCAGACGGCACGCTCATCATTGTGTACAAAGCTGCGGCAGAAATCGGTGAACTCGGAGACAACACTGCCGCACTTCGCGCTGCAATCATCGACGACGAATTGCTGCACCTAGCACTTGGCTCGCAACAAGTTGAGGCTGTGGTCCTAGGTCATACCCGTTGGGCAAGCATCGGCATTGTCTCGGAGCCAAACGCGCACCCACAGTGCTCGGACGAACTCATAACACTCGATGGCACTGTGGTAACACTCGATGGCACTGTGGTAACACTCGATGACACTGTGGCTAGTGAGCAGCCCGCAGCAACTTCTGGAACCGTTGGGTTCGTCACCGGAGTGCTGAACGGCGATGTTGATAACTACGCAGACTTGACTGCCTCGGAGGCACTGCAGGTTGCTCCCGAGATCTCAACCGATGCAAAGGTCATCCCCACCTTGATGTCTCGTCGGCTCGTTGAAGGCCTAAGCGAGTATGAGGCCTTCCGCGAGACCGTTGTCAGACTCGAGGGCTCTGTAGCTATTGCTGCAGCGGCAGCAAGTTCTCCTGATCGGCTGTATTTGGCATCTCGCGGTAGCGGTCAAGCGATGTATGTGGGCTTCGCCGAGGACGCCTTCATTGTGGCTTCTGAGCCATACGGCGTGGTGGAAGAGACCAGTTCCTACATTCGCATGGATGGCGAGACACCTGCTGATGAAACAAACCCAACCGGCAGCCGCGGCCAGATTATTGAACTCTCCGCAACTGGCGCTGGCACGCTCTCGGGAATACGTCGGTGGTCCTACGACGGATCTGAACTGCCGGTAACCGAGTTCGACCTCGATCTTGCACAAGTCACAACAAGAGATATCGACCGGGGCGACTTTCCGCACTTCTTGCTGAAAGAAATTACTGCCTCACCAAGTTCTTTCCGAAAGACGCTGCGCGGCAAGCTCCTCGAAGAGGGAGGCAAGATCCGGGTGTCCCTTACCCCCGAGATGTTGCCGGATTCGGTTCGCGCCGGGTTGCGATCCTCGCGCATCAAGAAGGTCTTCGTTATTGGGCAGGGAACAGCAGCAATTGCCGGTCAAAGCCTGGCGCAGCATCTCTCGGACTTCTTGGCCGAGACTGACCTTCGCGTGCAGGCGATTCTTGCCACTGAGCTCTCTGGCTTTGCTATGCGCGAGGACATGTCAGACACACTGATCGTTGCCATCAGTCAGTCGGGCACGACAACCGATACCAATCGAACCGTGGATCTTGTTCGTTCCCGAGGAGCAGAGGTTCTAGCTATCGTCAACCGGCGGGGGAGCGACCTGACCGATAAGGCTGATGGGGTCCTGTATACCTCCGATGGTCGAGACGTCGAGATGAGCGTGGCCTCCACCAAGGCCTTCTACTCGCAGATAGCCGCAGGGCTGCTCTTGGCCCAGGCGATTTCTGATGAAGTTCCCAACGGGCTCAGCTCGGAGCATCCCGATCAGCAAGCAATGCTGCAACAGCTTCGCGAGCTACCAGCGCGTATGGAGCAGACTCTTGCCACTCGGCCCCAGGTTGCAGAGGCGGCGGCTGCGTTTGGACCGAGCCGAAGGTACTGGGCGATCGTCGGCAATGGCCTGAATCAGATTTCTGCCCGAGAAATCCGCGTGAAGCTCTCGGAGCTTTGTTACAAATCCATCGCGTGTGACGGGACCGAAGACAAGAAGCATATTGACTTGTCCTCCGAGCCAATGATCCTGGTCTGCGCTGCTGGTCTGGTCGGGTCTACCGCAGACGATGTTGCCAAGGAAGTCGCAATCTTTCGTGCGCACAAGGCTGCGCCCATTGTGATCGCATCCGAAGGTGACCGCTCGTTTAGCTCTGCAGTTGCAGTCATCACGGTGCCTGCTACGCATCCGCGTTTGGCATTCATCTTGTCAACAATGGCCGGGCACTTGTTCGGTTACGAGGCCGCCCTTGCCATTGATGCTCAAGCTCAGCCGCTCCGCGCCGCTCGTGCAGCGATTGACCTAGCTGCGACTCAGATCGGCGGAGATCTACATGGCGAACAAGTCGATGGTGAGGACCTGCTGCTGGGGCTTCGAGCAGAACTCAGCACCCAGTCAGCTACATATATGGATGCGCTGCGATCTGGTGCATACAACGGCCATCTTGAAGCTAATACTGCCGTTCGCTTGGCTGGTCAGTTGCGCTTTGCTACTGGTGTCAGCCCCCTCGATGGGTATCAGCTTGAGTTCGGCCGGGTGGGTACCCCAGGAGTGGTACTCGAAGACCTGAGCGCCGGTTTGACCTCGGCGATTGAAGAACTCACCCGCCCGGTGGATGCCATCAAGCATCAAGCAAAGACGGTGACGGTTGGAATTAGCCGCAGCGATGAGTCGCTACTGCATGTGCCACTCGTTGCGGCCCTGCTTGCATCAGGTTCACCTCGAGACCGCTTGACCTATTCGACCTTGCGTGCCCTCGGCGAGCTCAACCCAGCTGTGACCGAGGTGACTGGCTTTACGCGTTATCGCGTTGAGCACGGCGAGAATCTTGAGCAGGCGACGCTGGTCATCATTGATCGCGGCGGTGTTTCAGTTGGTCTTGCGTCACGAGTTGATCGCGATCCCCGCTTGCGAGGAACAAAGGCACTCGTGGCCCGCGAGCAAGAACTGATGGTGGCTCAAGGTCGAAGCGATGGTCGACTCGTGGTGATTGTGCCGGAGACAAAGGATGGCGTCACCACAGGTTTGCAGTTGTTGCACGTCAACGTGATTGATCTCCTACCAGCAGCTACTGCTCGAGCAGTTCTTCAGGGGTATCGACGCAGGTATCAGGCGCTCCGAGATGCCGTCACCGAAACCGAGGATGTGTTCCGAGAGGATCTCTTGGCTGAGCAGTCGGTGGCAGACTTGCTCACCGTGTCGATTTTGAGTCTTGCCGACCGCTGGCGGTCGTGACTGTTCCACCAGATCTGCCAGCTCGCGATCTGGCAGATCTTGATCTGGCAGAACTCAATCTACCTGTGGGGTCGATACGCGGTGTTGGCATCGATCTAGTCCAGATCAGTCGCCTTGATGCTGCCCTGACACGTCAACCCTCTTTG
>WLLG01000313.1 GCA_009700815.1 Actinomycetota bacterium | reverse complement strand
GATCGCTCTGTCACTCAGACTCGAAGCTATTTCAATATTCACAAGCCCGTTGTCGGTCCGGCCTGATACCTTTGCAGCTATGGGAATAAAGGGAAGATTGGCAATGGTCGCGTTCGGATTTGCTGCGTTGGGGGTGATCACGGGCTGTGAGCCCGCTCCGCCGCCGCCAGCGGCACCGACAACTCCGGCAAACTTGGTGTCGAGAGCGCAGTTTGACGTCATCGTCGATGGAATGAGTCTTGAAGATGTCGAGTGGGCATTGGGCAAGCGACTTACGCTCACCTACGAGTCGAGCTCCGAACTGTCACATGCGACATTGATTCTCCGGAGCTACAGCTACGAGTCAGAAGTTGGCGAGTGCCGCCAGTACACGAGTTTCTCCTTCGAGAATGTCGACGACAATTTCGACAACGTCCCGTTTCGTTTGTATGACAAATCCAAGTATGAGCTGTCATGCGGTGGCGTAATCAAGTAGCACTCACGATGTTGCGGAACTGAGCAACGCGACGGGTACCGCTTTACACGCGCCTTTAGGTGAAACGGACCAAGACGGTGCCGTGAATTTCCTCGTAATGGAGGTCGATATCAAAGCCTGATTGTGCTCAAGACCCGCAGAAGTCGTGCCTTGGTGAGAGGTTGAATTCGATTAAGAGCTAGCCGCTTGCCTGCATTGTGCTCTAAGATCACATCTGCTTGCGGGTGAGCCGTTAGCTAGGGAGAGGAACCTGCTATGTCAAAGAAATACTTGCGCGCCGGCTTAGGCGTGTGTCTGATTGCAGCCGCGATGTTTGCGACTTTGGGGGAAGGCAGCTCAAGCAGCAGCGACTCAGGCGACAAGGATGATAAGTCAGCAGCACCAGCATCTTCTCAGGCCACACCGTTTCCGCTTGGCACTGACGTCGAGGTCGCTAAGGGATGGAATATGAAGGTGAATTCAGCCGAATTGGACGGGAATGCAACCGTTGCAGCCGCGAACGAATTCACTACACCCGAGGAGGGCAAGCAGTTTGTGCTGGTAAACGTGACCATCACGAACAACAGCGACCAGCCTGACGAACCGCTCTTTGCGATCGATATTTCGGCTCTTCCTCCGACAGGTGTGGCAGCTGACCCGGCATTCCTTATGGGCTTGCCAGGAGAGATCGAAACCAGCGCTCAGATGCAACCAGGCGCGTCGATGACAGGTGTGATCCCCTTCGAGATCGCGTCCGCAGATGTTGCGGGGACCGTGCTGCTCGGAGAGTCGACGTTCACTCTGGACGAGGCTGAGGATCAGAAGTTCTTCGCTATCCAATGACCGTCGACGACCCCCATCGGGTCGTCTCGAGTCGAGTTGCCGGGAGTCCGTCGAATCGGACTCCCGGTGATCTTCTCTTTCACCCAGTCGCCCTAGTAGCGCTTGTCTTGGTGATTCTGAATGATCAAGTACTCAAGGTGCGATACCCAAGCGCATTTTCGGGCAAGCTCTCTGACTTTGTGGGCTTGATCTATTTCCCACTGTTTGTAGTAGCCACTTTCGAGGCACTCCGATGGATGCTCAGGCGCCGCCCGTGGCAGCTTGGACCACGCTCGGTAATTGCGGTCTCGGTCACTGTTGGTATTGCATTCACCCTGATCAAACTTTGGTCTCCTGCAGCGGACTTCTACCGTGAACACCTTGGTCTGCTCTTGTGGCCTGCCTATGCGCTGGGCGATCTGTTGCAGGGTAGGGGATTACCTGGGGTTCGAGTTGTTGGCCTCGTCCAAGACCCGACAGACCTGATTGCTCTGCCGACGCTGTTACTTACCGTTTGGGTAGCCAAACGAGTGATGGTCGACTCAAGCGACCCTCCCTGAATCATTGGCGCCGGCAACCTACGGATACCGTCGCTTACCGGCGCCAATCCGACCCCGGCGGGGGTAAACCGGGCGCCAATCCGAGTCCGGCTGGGGTAAGACGGGCGGCAACGCGAGATTGTCGGGGTGCGGGGGGCGCCAAAGCGAGAGCCGGCGGGGATGGGCGAGAGCGCTTCGGAGCGGCTAAACCTAAGGGGAGCTTGAAGGCTGACGCTTGGCAAGTTCCCCTCAACGGGGTTGGCCTCAAAGAGAACGAAGGGGTAATTGATATGAGTGATACGCCATTGGGCGAGGGTTGGTGGCTTGCCGTTGACGGCAAGTATTACGCGCCCGATCTCCATCCAGACTTTGTGAGCCCGCCCCCGCAAGTCGCCCCACCACCCGCACCTCCTCCTCCACCTGTACCACCCGCACCACCTGAATATCCGGGAACTCAGCCCGCTCCGACGAGTTCACCCACTTCGCCTCCAGTGTGGACAGCACCAGCAGACGCGACGCAGCAGTTTGATGCCCCGGCTTCAGCGGCACCACTGGCTGCGACTGCTTGGGAGACAAATGCTCCAACCGAACCGACTGCGCCTTCCGAAATGAACACTCCTTCGCCGTGGTACCAGACCTGGTGGGCAATTGTTCCTGGTCTGTTCTTCTGTTTCCCTGTTGGACTCATTCTTCTTTGGACTAGTCGAAAGGAGACTGGCTGGAAGGTCGGTATCTCCGTGGCCTGTGCGCTCCTCGTTGTTGCTAGCGCTCTGAGTTCTGGCGGGTCCGAGCTTCCATCAAAGGAGAACGCTTCGGTTGGGATCAGGGAGTCGACTACTAGTTCTGCACCCACAACAACGCCGCCAACTACGACTGTGCCACCAACCACTACTACGACTCAGCCACCCACTACAACAACGGTCCCTCCCGCGACGACTGCGCCGCCGCCTCCGCCACCTCCTGCACCACCAGTCACCTCGCCACCGGCTGCCGACGGAACTGTCAGCCAACAGAACGCGCGACGGAAGGAATCCTCCTACCTGGAATTCTCAGCGTTTTCCCGTAGCGGCCTCATTGAACAACTTCAGTTTGAAGGCTTCTCTGAGGGCGATTCCACCTTTGGGGTTGATGCTCTCGACGTGGATTGGAACGCACAGGCTGCCAAAAAGGCGGCCTCCTATTTGGAATTCTCATCTTTCTCTCGAAGTGGCCTTGTCGATCAGCTTCTATTTGAGGGCTTCTCGCCAGAGCAGGCCGACTACGGGGCTAGCACCACAGGGCTCTAATCGTCTCGACCCTGAGCCGATCTCGCCGTTCGAACCGACACTGCTTCGCTTTCATTGGCGCCGGTAAGCTACGGAAACCGTCGCTTACCGGCGCCAATCCGAAAGCGTTGGGGCGAGGGCAGCGCCGATCCGAGAGTAAGCGCTTACATAACTGAGCGTCCTGCAACAATCGACAGAAGAAGATTCTTGACAAAGTCCAGAATCGGAGCGATACTGATCCACATGTCCGACGGAGTCGATCAGTTGTTACGTGAGAACGGCCTGCAGGTGACTGCTCAGCGAATGGCCATTCTGCGCGCTGTTTCGGCTCACCCGCACGCCACTGCTGATGAGTTGGCAGACGATGTC
>WLLG01000312.1 GCA_009700815.1 Actinomycetota bacterium | reverse complement strand
AGTTCGACTCGGAATTATTGATCTGCGCCCGACTACTGAAGACAGCGAGGCTGTCTAAGAAAACTGCGCTCCGTGACAAAACCGGCTTTTAGGCCGCTGCTCAGCAAATCCACCTACTCAGAGTGGCGGGCAATCGCGGGTTTTGCCCATAGGAGAAGGATGGGAATTCTGTGAAGATACGTAGGAAGGAGGCGGCGAATGGCGAGCCTAACTAATGCAATGACAACACAACGAGCGCGTTTAGGGCGCGTTTTGCTCGCCGCCTCGGCATCTACCCTGATGACCTGCGTGGTGGCTCTACCGATGGCGTATCAGGCACAAGCAGCGCGTGCGGATCAAACCCAAACCCTGCCTACACCGCCAAACACCAAACCCAATACCACCCCAAGCAGCACCATCTCTACGCTCCCGCCGGCATCTGTGCTTGGCGCAACCACAATCGCCGAGCCACCTCCTACCGCTGCATCTGGCCCGGCCGAAATCGCAGAAGCGCCGACAACAAGACCACGTACGCCAGCATCACCAAGAGCCACTGCGCCCCCTAGATCACCGACTAGGACCGCTCCTGCCGATCCGCCAGTTACTTCACTCGAGGTTCCCAGCACAGATCCTCCACCCACAACTTCTCCGACGGGCAGCATCCCTGCGCCTACCACCACCGAGGTTCGCAGCAGTCCCGGCGGGTTGCGGTGGTCCGCTTCGCCCTCTCTCTCATCCTCGGTGGCATTGCAAGGCGCACAAATAGTTACGGGAACTGCCGCAATCTTTATCTTCTTGGATGCAAGCGTTGATGATGGGATTGACTCAGTGAAGTTCTTCCTCGATGGCGAGCTCAGAGCTACAGAGTCCAGTTTCCCTTGGGAACTCCTTGGTGGAACCTCGCTCGACCCAACGAGTCTGAGCACTGGGACCCACACGGTTCGGGCCGAGGTCAGATTTACTGATGGGCGGACACTCGTCCGGGAAGCCACGTTCTCGAAGCCATAACTGTTCGAGCAGGGCTGCCATCGCCGCTCGCGCCTACGATACGACCCAGGTTGTTGAGCAGACAGAACGAGGGAATCCCAATGGCAGAGATCCGCGGCACCGTAGAACCAGGCTTTGAACAGGTTCGAGAGGCCTTCGAAGAGAATTTTGTTTCCCACGGTGAAGTCGGTGCTGGCTTTAGCTTGTACGTGGACGGTCAAGCAGTAGTCAACCTGACTGGGGGCGAAACCACGCAGGGCCAGGACTACAACGCCGACACCTTGCAGATGGTGTTCTCTGCCACCAAGGGCGCAACTGCATTGTGCGCGCACATCTTGGCCCAACGTGGATTGCTAGATTTTGATGCACCCGTTGCGCAGTACTGGCCCGAGTTTGCAGCACAAGGCAAAGGCGAGATTCCTGTCTCTTGGCTGCTATGTCACAAGAGCGGCCTGATCGATACAACCAAGCGACTGAGTTTGGATGATGCGCTCGATTGGGACACGGTGGTGAGTGCACTGGCAGAAAGCACGCCCGTCTGGGAGCCAGGAACTCAACACGGGTACCACGCTGTTACCTACGGTTGGCTAGTTGGTGAGATCGTGCGCCGGGTATCGGGCATGAGTATCGGCGAGTTTTTTGCAACCGAGGTGGCTGGCCCGCTTGGTTTGGACTTCTGGATTGGACTGCCCGAGCAGCAACATGACCGGGTCTCTCGCCTAATCCCGATGGGCCTCCCCGAGGGAGTCGACCTCGAGGTCATTTCAGCCGCAGGTGCGGGCGCAGGTGCTGATGTTGAAGCAGTTGCTGGTCTTGAAGCTGGGACTGAGGAGCTAGCAGCACCAGCTTCGATTGGTCTGGTGCAGATGCTCGACATGCTGCTCGGCCCCGACAACCTTGCAGGCAAGGCGCTCTCTGCGCCTGGCGGTGCCTTCTTGGACCAAGAGGCTTGGAATACCCCCGAATTGTGGTCGGCCATGATCCCGGCGGCGAACGGAGTCACGAACGCCAATTCACTGGCTCGCATGTATGCCGCATGCGTTGGCGAGGTGAACGGGTTGCGCCTGCTATCCGAGGATGCAATGAATAAGGCAATTGAAGTGCAAACCGAGGGCGCTGACGCAGTGTTGATGTTCCCGATTCCCTTCGCCATGGGATTCATGCGCGGTTCAGACTTCTCGCCACTGTCCGGTGATCGCTCCTTTGGTCACTACGGGGCCGGTGGATCGGTCGGCTTTGCAGACCCGGATCGCAAGATGGCCTTTGGCTATGTGATGAACCAGATGCAGTTCGGCCTTGCCGGAGACCCTCGCACAGCTTCGCTGATCAAGGCGGTCGAGGCATCGATCAGCTGACCCCGCTGTACCCCAAGAGCAGGCTCAGTTTGCAGCCCACTTTGCGTTCTTGGCCCGTGGCGAGTCTCATGTCATGGTGAGTTCGCCCGAAGTCCCCAGTTCCCAAGCCCTCAGGCGACGCACATTTGCCATCATCTCGCACCCGGATGCTGGCAAGACCACCCTGACTGAAAAGCTGCTTCTCTATGGTGGCGCGCTCGGCCGTGAAGCCGGCGCCGTCAAGGCAAAGGGTGCCCGACGCTCAGCAACTAGTGACTGGATGGAACTAGAGCAGCAGCGCGGAATCTCAATCACATCAACTGTGTTGCAGTTCCCTTATCGCGACTGCGTGGTCAACCTGCTTGACACCCCCGGTCACCGCGACTTCTCTGAGGATACGTACCGGGTACTCACTGCTTGCGATGCTGCTGTCATGGTGCTCGATGCTGCGAAAGGCATTGAAGCGCAGACTCAAAAACTGTTTGAGGTGTGCCGCAGCCGTGGCTTGCCCATCCTGACCTATGTCAATAAGTGGGATCGTCCAGGGTTGAGTCCGCTTGAACTCATCGACGACATCGAATCAAAGCTGGGGTTGATCTGCACACCGATGACTTGGCCCGTGGGTATAGCCGGGGATTTTCGCGGCGTAGTCGACCGAAGCAGCGGGGATTTCATCCGATTTACTCGCACAGCCCGGGGGTCAACCGAGGCTCCCGAAGAGATCGTTCCCGCCGATCGCGCACTTGTTGAAGAAGGCGAATCGTGGACTGAGAGTTTGGATGAACTCGAGCTGCTCTCCGGGGCGGAACACGACCGAGAGATGTTTCTTGAAGGTGAGACAACTCCGATGTTCTTCGGTTCTGCACTTACCAACTTTGGGGTCCGGCTTCTTCTCGACTCGGTCATCGACGAGGTGCCAAGCCCGTCACCCCGCGCCGACACCTCTGGAGAGAAGCGCCCACTCGATTCGCCATTCTCTGGGTTTGTGTTCAAGGTGCAGGCAAATATGGACCGCTCTCATCGCGACCGCATCGCGTTCTTGCGAGTGTGTTCGGGCCGCTTCGAACGCGGCATGGTAGTCATTCAAGATCGCAGCAGAAAGCCCTTCGCCACCAAGTACGCTCACTCGGTTTTTGGCCAAGAACGCGAGACCCTCGAAGAGGCCTT
>WLLG01000311.1 GCA_009700815.1 Actinomycetota bacterium | reverse complement strand
GGTCTGGTTCGGTGGAGCCACTGAGCGGTACCGCAGAGGTCGTGCCCCATGAACTCGTGACACATTGTGCTGGAGTGGCCGGAGTGGGCACGGTGTCCGACAGTCTGATCGCTACTGATTGTCCTGTTGCACCCGAGCTCTTTCGACTTGTGGGCTGATCAAGGCTTCACAGGTAGCGCAGACTGGACAGCCTGCTGAGGGCTATCGTCAATGGATGCATGTGACCCAGCATCATCAGGTGATCTCAGCCGCTGAGGGCGCTCGGCTCGAGGTTTCGATGGAGCAGAGCCCTGAAGGGTTCACTTGGTCGATCACCAATCGAAGCGACTGGGCTGTAGAGGTTCGATCAGTCTCGGCTGTTTATTCACTGACGCAGATCGCCGGCGAGCTAGCCATGTTTCGGCATGGGTATCAGTCCTGGAGTCAGAGCAATTTGGCTCGGCCTGGAGTAGACGTTGACCCATCCACTATCAGCAATGTCGAGATGGTCACCATGACCCAGCATGCTGATCAGCGGCGCACACTTCCTGAGCAACTCCGCTCTGAGATGGTCACGGTGCTCAGTGACGCACAGGACGCAGTTTTGATCGGATTCTTAGGTGGGCATCTTCACGATGGGACTATCCGACTGAATCAGCTTGGCGCCAGCTTCGAAGTAGCGATCGAGGCGTTTTTGGGCTCAGCGGAACTTGCTCCGCAAGAGACCAGACTCCTCCACGATGTGGTGATCCGGCATGTGACCGACCCCGCTGCAGGTCTCGACGCTTGGGCAACGGAAGCCGGCGAGCACTCACACGCCCGCATCCAAGGCGAGTTTCAGGTGGGCTGGTGCTCCTGGTATCACTATTTCGATCAGGTCACCGAGTCAGACCTGCACAAGAACCTGGCGCTGTGTGCTGACTGGCCCTTTGATGTGGTGCAACTCGACGACGGCTTTCAATCCGAAGTGGGGGATTGGCTTGTCACGAATGAGAAGTTTCCCTCGGGGTTAGCTGGGGTTGCCGACTCCATTTCAGCTGCAGGATTTCGGCCAGGACTGTGGATCGCCCCCTTTGGCGTCTCGCTCAATTCGGCGCTGGCGCAGGAACACCCGGACTGGATTGCAAAGGACGCAGAGGGTGAACCTCTGATTGGTATGTTCGGTCCGCATTGGGGTGGATTTGTGCACACGCTTGATGTGACCAATCCAGAGGTACTCGAACACTTAGAGTCGCTAGCCCGCGAACTCGTTCGCTTGGGCTTTACCTACCTGAAGTTGGACTTCACGTACTCCCCGGGTTTTGATGGCGTCTGGGCAGACCGCAGCATGACGCCTGCACAGCGAATTCGCGCAGGCTTTGATGCAATTCGCCGTGGCGCTGGTGATGACACGTTCATCCTCGGCTGTGGTGCTCCACTCGGCGCATGTATCGGCGTAGTTGATGGAATGCGGATCGGCTCTGACGTGGCACCGTTCTGGGCGCCGAAGCCTGAACTCTGGCCCTACCGGGGCTATGAGCAGACCATCCCATCTACCAAGAACGCTTGGCGCAACACGCTTACCCGCTCTCATCAGCATCGTCGCCTCTGGCTGAATGACCCAGATTGCGTGATGCTTCGAACCTCGGATACCGAACTCACTCCCGAACAAGTGCGAGCTTGGGCGCTAGCGGTCGGTGCGAGCGGGGGAATGGTTCTGGTCTCTGATGACCTGTCGTTGCTGAACGATGAGTCTCGATCGTTGTTGAGCGAAGTCATTGAGCTCGGCCGGCGAAGCGACCAGGCCTCGCAGTCTGGGCCTGCACCAATATGTCCCGACCTGATGCAGGAATTCACACCGCATCTCTTGCAGTTTGCGGGTCTGTGCCTAGTGGGCGACCCCGAGATTGGCTCGGCCCGCATTGAGTCAGCTGAGACATAAATGCGCGTTCTTGTTGTCACGAATGACCTTCCGCCGCGACTTGGTGGGATTCAAAACTATGTAGATCAGCTGTGCCGCGGCATGGTTGCCGCCGGAGATGAGGTCACGGTCTATGCCTCAGCATTTCAAGGAGATGCACTCTGGGATGAGGCTGCGCCGTTCCAAGTCATACGGGATCGCTCTTCAGTGCTGCTGCCGACTCCTCGGGTGCTTCGCCATACCCTGAGGTTGATTGAGCACTCCCGGGCCGAGGTCGTGATCTTTGGTGCTGCTTTTCCACTTGGATTGATGGGGCCACGGATCCGCAAAAAAACGGGGCGGCCCTACGTTGCGTTTACGCACGGACTTGAGGTGTCTGCAGTTCGGGCCCCCGGTGGAGCGCATCTGCTCCGCAAAATCGGTCGCTCTGCAGCGGCTATCACCTTTGTTTCTCATTGGTGTGATGACTCTCTGCGGGCGGCTTTTGGGTCGGGCCCAGAGTTTGCCGTGCTGTCACCGGCGGTAGATCCCAGTGTGTTCCATCCGGGAGTGGACGCAACTGCAATTCGCATGCGACATGGGTTAGCTGATGCTCCAGTAGTGGTCTGCATCTCTCGCCTTGTGGAACGCAAGGGGCAGGATCGCCTTATAGCGGCCCTGAGTTCCGTGCGGCAACAGGTTCCAGAGGCACGTTTGTTAATCGTCGGTGGCGGTCCCTATGAGGAAGCGCTCCGCACTCTCGCAGTGGAGCGCGGAGTTGAGCAGTACGTGGTGTTTGCTGGGCCAGCCTCAGAGGAAGAGCTACCTGCGTACTACGCCGCCGGAGACGTGTTTGCGATGCCCTGTCGGGAACGTAAACGTGGCCTTGAGGTCGAGGCATTTGGCATTGTTTTTATCCAAGCCCAAGCCGTTGGCGTGCCCGTAGTAGCTGGAGATATCGGGGGTGTTCCGGATGCACTGAGAGCAAACTCGACCGGACTGCTGGTTGACGGGAGTGAGGTTTCGGAAATCTCCGAGGCGATCATCCGACTCCTGGGCGACACGGCCGCTCGAGAAGAGATGGGTGCAGCCGCCGCGGAGTTTGTGAGCGCTGATTTTACATGGGAAGGGCGAGCTAAAGAGTTGCGAGCGCTTCTGGAGCGAGCGGTTGCTTCGGGGGCTCTTCGCTGAAGATCCTCGGTCGTGCTGTCAGGATTCATACGGGGCAAGAAATCGGCGTGTGAGCCAATCAGTCATGAGGCTATTGACCTGATCGGGGTACTCCTCGTGTACCCAATGACCGGCCTTGGGGATGGTATGCATCTCTAGGTCTGAGCACAGGGCGGGCATGCCCGAGGCCAATTCCGGCGGCAGGGCTGGATCCCACTCGGCGCAGAGCATCAGAGTGGGGAGTTCTATGGCTTGCGTTCCAACTGCTGGGTAGTTCAGGCCGTTGGCAGCGATATTCCGATACCAGTTCACCGGTCCACGAAAGCCAGTCCGTTCAAATGTGGATGCGTAGAACTCAAGATCCTCCTCGGTGAGCACCGAGGGGGCAACAGTGGGCAGGCCTTCAAGGTCGATGAACGGATTGAAGTTAAACCCGCTTTCGCG
>WLLG01000310.1 GCA_009700815.1 Actinomycetota bacterium | reverse complement strand
TGATTACAACAAAGGCAACCCTGATGGCGTGCTCGATCAGGGAGAAAAGCCAAAGAAGCCGCGAATTCCTTTGGTCGCTATTTACCCGACCGAGGGCACGCTCTACTCCGATAATCCCTTCTTCATTCTCGATGCACCGTGGGTGTCCCCAGCCGAAGCCGCCGCTGCAGAAAAGTTCCAGGCTTACGTACAAGAACCAGCAAACCAAAAGAAGGTGCTGAAGTACGGGTTTCGGCCCGGCAATCCCGAGGTTCCACTTGCGGCCCCGATTGTTGCTGCAAACGGTGTGAATCCTGACCAACCGGCCACCTTGCTGGGGGTGCCCTCGGGCAAGGTCATGGTTGACCTGCTTTCCGCCTGGGCCACCCAACGCAAGGGTGCTCGGGTGATGCTGGTGCTCGATGTTTCGGGCTCGATGGGAGACCCGGCCGACCCAGCGGATCCCTCAGGTCCAACCAAGCTGGACTTAGCCAAAGAAGCGGTCAGCAACGGCCTCGGCAATTTCAAACCCGAGGACCTAGTCGGCTTGCGAATCTTTACGACCAGCGATGATGGCACCCCGATCGTCACCGATCTCAGCCCGGTCGCTCCGATTGGACCAAACCGTGAGGCTCTCATCAATCAGGTCAGCACACTTCAACCACTGCGTGGAACGCCGCTCTATGACGTAACGCAACAGTCCTACAACGACATGCTCGAGGCCTATGACCCCGAGTTGATCAACGCTGTTGTGGTGCTCACGGATGGAATGAACGATGACGGCACGCCAGAGGATGACAAAAAGCAGTTCGCTGCGCTGCTCGCCGATGTGAAGCTGAATAGCGAGGGCGAGAACTCAAAACCTGTCCGCATCTTTACGGTCGCCTACGGCACAGGAGCCGACCCGAGAGAGTTGCGGCAAATCTCTGAAGCCTCGAACGCGACTGCCTACCAGGCAACTGATGCGACCACAATCAATCAAGTGTTTGCCGCTGTGGTGAGCAACTTCTAGGGGTAATTCGCTCGTTCAACAATGAGTCACCACCCTTTAGCCCGAACCCCTGCAAACATGGTGTGCAATGCCGTCGTTTCGTGACCGTTTTCTGACTCCACAGGTAGCTCGCGCTATCACCTCGCCTTCGGCGATTCTGGTGACAGCAGCGGGCGCATCTGCCGCCATTCTGTTGGGACTCAACCCCATTGGAATTGTGCTCGTTGGCGCAGGAGCCTTTACGGCCCGGGTTCTAGGTTCGGTTCCTCGCAACTCAGTACGACCCAGGATTTCACCGGGATCGCTAGTCGAACCTTGGCAGTCACTCATGAAGGGGATTCTGGATGCCCGAAAGCGCTACGGCGCAGCGCTCAGGGGCATGCAGGCCGGGCCACTGAAGGAGCGGCTTGGCGAGTTGGGGGAACGCTTAGAGAGCGGAGTAGACGAGGCTTGGACCATTGCCCAGGCGGGCAATCAGCTCACTCTTGGTAGAAGGCAGATCAGCAGCGAAACAATCTCTGCCGAACTACAACAAGCCCAGTCGGCAGCCCACACGGAACGATCAGATCAGACCATACAAGCGCTACAAGCCCAACTCTCTGCTGCGCAGCGCCTCGACTTGACCATTGGCGACACATACGACCAACTGCGCCTGCTCGATGCCCGAATCGATGAGTTGGTTACACGAACGGTGGAGTTATCTGTCAGTCAGGCGAGTACTGATGACCTAGGCGGACTTGGGGGCCTTGGAGCTGAAGTGGATTCCATCGTCAACGATATGGAAGCACTTCGCCAAGCCGTTGAGGAGACGCAGGGAAATACTCCCAAAGGTGAGGAGCCTGGGGAACCACAACTCGGCACAAGTTCAGGTTCGGTGTGAATGAACTAGAGGGCCAGGCCACTCATGAAGTAGCGCAAAGCCCCTACCCCCAATCGAACCCAACACCGGACTCAGATCCGCAAGGGTGGGAGAACGACAAACTCCCTGATGAGACTTGGGTGAACGAGGACTTTGTAGATGAGGCCGCTGCAGAGGAGTCAACAGGTGGTGGGCGCAGCCTTCTCGGGGCAAGCGCAACGCCAGCGATTGGCACCATGTTGTCTCGCACAAGCGGGTTGGTGCGAGTAGCTGCGCTAACTACTGCTCTTGGACTGAGCAGCATGAGCGACATCTACAACTTGGCCAATACGGCACCCAACATCTTGTACGAACTTGTCATCGGCGGCGTGCTGTCCTCGACACTCGTACCCCTCTTTGTCCAAGCAAATCAGAACGCCAAATCAGACCCCGATGCAGACGATGCAACCTCGGTCATGGTCACGGTTGGATTCGTAGCAATCACACTGCTCGCACTTATCGCCGTGCTGCTCTCCCCCTGGATCAATCAATTGTTTGCACTGACGGTGCGGGGCAGGAACCGGACTGAACAGCTCATTATTGGTGACGACTTCCTAATGCTGCTTCTGCCACAGATCTTCTTCTACGGCATCACAACCCTGGCCACTGCAATGCTTCATGCCCGCAGAAGATTCGCCGCGCCTGCGTTTGCCCCGGTGCTGACCAACCTGATCATCTCGCTCGCTGCGCTCTTTGTCTACAAGGTGATCGACCCTGTGGAGGGCGAGACCTCGCTTAGCTCGGTCTATGTCCTAGCCATTGGCACGACCGCAGGTGTGGCGGCAATGGCAGCAACGCTGATACCTGCGCTGCGGCGTGCTGATATCTCGCTGCGCTGGGATTTTCGACCCAGACATCCTGCAGTGCGATCAGTGCTTCGGCTCTCGGGCTGGACTGTTGGGTTTGCAATTTCTAACCAGATTGCCTTGCTCATTGTTCTGACGCTGGCCCGAGGTGCAGGAACCGGAGCCGTGTCTGCATACCAATACGCGTTCATCTTCTTCCAATTACCGTACGGCCTGATTGCAGTGTCGCTGATGACAGCAGTCCTGCCGGAACTGGCTACTGCGGCCAATAATGGTGACACTGCTGCTTACGTAGAGAAGTTTCGAGAAGGCCTGAGCCTGTTACTGACGTTCATGATTCCTGCAGCTGCCGCCTATTTCCTTCTGGGGAGGCCCCTCATTGCACTCCTGCTGCAACGGGGCGAGTTCGATGCAGCAGCTACCAAAGAGACCCTCACCATGCTGATCGGGTTTAGCGTTGGCATGCCAGCCTTTGCTGTTTTCTTGTATTGCGTTCGAGCCCTTCATGCCCGCCGAAACACTCGTACACCGTTCTACCTCAATCTGTTTGAGAACGCCCTCAACGTGGCCCTCGTGATTCCGCTGGTCGCAGTGATCGGTCAAACCGGCTTGTCACTTGCGTACTCGCTCGCTTACTGCGCAGCTGCAGTCGCTGCCGTGATCGTGCTCAATCGCCATGTTCATGGCTTACTCACATTGGCAACACTGTGGATGCTCATGCGATCTCTCTTGGTATCGGCCTGTGTCATTGTGGCGTTAGCAGCTGTGGTTCTGTGGGCACGGCCCCACCTTGGGGACCTAGGCGAGTTATTAGTCGGCCTAGC
>WLLG01000031.1 GCA_009700815.1 Actinomycetota bacterium | reverse complement strand
TAAAGGCGGGGTGCAGGCAACCGTTCGGGTAACGATCGAGATTCAAGGACCACAGGGCGAGCCGAGCGCAAAGCCCGCTTGCGTGGCCGATACGGTGAGCCGTTTCTTCCCCTAACTCGGCAGCAGCGGAGTTATTGGCTGTTCCTCAGTTGGCCCACCTTGTTACTGCTCGGTAACCTGACGGACTCGCAGACAACTCAGTCCGGCGAAATTTCCGATTCAACACTTAGGGAGCCCCACATGACCGAGGCCGTGATCGTCTCTACTGCCCGCACACCTATCGGCAGAGCCGGTAAAGGTTCCCTGAAGGACATGCGTCCCGATGATCTGTCAGCCGGAATCATCGAGGCCGTACTGGCCAAGATTCCTGCGCTTGATCGCACCGAGATTGAAGATGTTCTGTGGGGTTGTGGTCAGCCGGCAGTGGAGTCAGGCCACAACATCGGTCGCGTCTCTGCAGTATTGGCGGGACTCAGCAATGTCCCCGGAGTGACCGTTAACCGCTACTGCTCCTCCTCTCTCATGACCATCCGCATGGCAGCACATGCCATCAAGTCTGGCGATGGCGACGTGTTTATTGCAGGTGGCGTAGAGACCATCAGCCGGCATCAGTTGCATATGCAGCTCGCCGACGGACCAAAGAATCCAATTTTTGCCGAGGCCGAGGCACGCAGTGCCAAGCGCGCCGAGGGTGGAGCACCCGTGTGGACCGAGCAGCCGGGCTTGCCAGACGTCTACTTGGCCATGGGCCAGACAGCAGAAAACGTTGCTCAGCTTGAGAACGTCTCACGAGCCGACCAAGACGAGTTTGCCTGCCGCAGCCAGAACCTGGCCGAGCAGAGCCAAGTCAGCGGATTCTGGGAAGCAGAAATTACTCCAGTGACTACTCCCGACGGAGTGGCCAGTACTGATGACGGCATTCGCGCTGGAACCGTGCTTGAGAAGCTTGCAAGCCTGTCCCCCGTGTTCCGACCCGACGGCACCGTCACGGCAGGAAACGCTTGCCCGTTGAACGATGGCGCAGCAGCCGTTGTAGTCATGAGCGACACGAAAGCAAAGGCACTCGGCCTGACCCCACTCGCCCGCATCATCTCTTCTTCAGCAACTGGCCTGAACCCAGAAATCATGGGCATGGGTCCAGAAGCTGCAATCCTGAAGGCACTCGCTCGCGCCGGCATGACAGTGAATGACATTGATCTGTTTGAGATCAATGAGGCCTTTGCTGCGCAGGTGCTGCCATCTGCTCGCAACCTGGGAATCCCGATGGAGAAGCTCAACACTCGCGGCGGTTCCATTGCGCTGGGCCACCCCTTCGGCATGACTGGTGCTCGCATCATGACCACGCTGATCCACAACCTGCAGGAGTCAGATAAGACCTTCGGCGTTGAGTCCATGTGCGTGGGTGGCGGCCAAGGTATGGCCATGGTGATTGAGCGCCTGAGCTGAATCGACAACACGCATGATTCGCCTGGATCAAGAGGTTGTTTTCGACTCTTCAGGCGTGAGTATTCATGCGAGCTTGCGCCTGCCGGACTCGGACACCGCAGCAGTTCCGGGCGTGCTGATTGTTGCTGGTAGTGGACCAGTTGATCGAAATGGTTCTGTCGGGGTGCCGGGCACCCCGACAGAAATCCATATGGATCTCTACCGATGGATTTCAGATCTGTTAGCTGCTCGGGGCATCGCCTCGATTCGCTACGACAAGATCACCTCGGGGGCCACCGGAATCGGCAGTTATAGCGAGGACCCAGCAAAGCTCGTTGCCCAGAGTTTCGACAAGATCTTTGTCGATCCGGCTCGAGCGGCTCTGGCTTATCTAGCCGAACAGCCTGGCGTTGACCCTCAGAAGCTTCTGGTCCTCGGCCATAGCGAGGGCGGCCTCATAGCCATGCTGCTTGCATCAGCAGATGCTTCTGGACCTGCGCCCGCTGGACTCATCCTTGCCGAGCCCTCGTATGCGAGATTGTTAGATGTGGTTTCTCGGCAGCTAGCTGAGCAGATTGCTCTGGCTTCGATCAGTTCTGCGGATAAGGCGGCCCTTACTGCTTGGGCTGACACTGGCATTGCTGAGATCCGAAACAGCCCGGATCTGAGCCAAGCATCAACGCTCGCGCCTGCTCTAGCCGAGGCCGAAGGCGAGGCTGTTCATGGAGAAGAGGCTCTGCAATGGCAACAGACTGTGCAATCGATTGTTTTTGGACGGATGCGCAATGAACTCATCAAGTCCGAAGACGCACTCATTCCCATCAACCTTGCAGCAGAGTTGAACCTTGCAGTTCTGATCACCGCTGGCACCAAAGATTTCAACACTCCGGCGTTACCCGGAGGTCTTCCTGGTTCGGGAGTTTCGGCACTCGCCGACGCAATTCCACAAGGCCTCGGAACCTATGTGGAAATCCCAAATATGACGCACATCCTTCGAGACATTGGCGAAGCGGATCCGATGCAGCTTCCCCTGCCTCAGCAGATTGAGCATCCCTACTCGAGCCAATTTGAAGAAACGCTCGGGTCCTTTATGGCCCATTGGATCAGCTAGCCCCGTACACCGGGGTTGGAACTGCAGCTTCACGAATCAAGTCGGCGACGACTGCGCCAACCTCTGCTGGGTCCCAGCGGGCACCCTTGTCAAAGCGTGGTCCGTGGTTATAGCCCTCGGCTAGGCCGATCATGCCGCCCTCGACCTCAAAAACTCGGCCCGTGACTGCAGCAGACTCGGCCGAGCCTAACCAGACCACCAGTGGCGAGACATTTGCAGGGTCCATTGCATCAAAGGCCCCTTCTTCGGCCTCGGCCATCATGTCCTTGAAGGCTTCCTCGGTCATACGGGTTCGAGCCGCTGGTGCGAGCGCGTTAGCAGTGACTCCAATCCGGCCAAGCTCTGCTGCTTGCACCAAGGTCAGGCTTGCGATTGCACCCTTGGCCGCCGAGTAGGCCGCCTGAGCAATTGACCCCATGAGGCCAGCGCCAGAGGATGTATTGATAATGCGCGCATCTACGGTTTCACCGGCCTTGGATTTTGCTCGCCAATAACTCGCCGCATGGCGTGCTGCTGCGGCATGGCCCAACACATGAACTCGCAAAACCGCTTCCCACTCGGCCTGCTCGGAGTTGACGAACATGCGGTCACGCACGATTCCAGCGTTGTTCACCACCACGTCAAGGCCACCGAAGGTATCGATGGCAAGTTGCACCATCTCCCCTGCTGAATCCCAATCGGCCACATCATGGCCTGAAGTGATGGCCGAACCACCCGATGCAGTGATCTCATCAACTACCGACTGAGCGGGCGTATCGGAGGGGTCCGAGCCGTCTTGGGCTACCCCAAGGTCATTCACGACCACCGAAGCCCCTTGTCGAGCAAACTCAAGTGCATGCTCGCGGCCGATTCCTCGGCCGGATCCAGTAATGATGACTACACGACCATCGCAAATGCCCATAGATAAGAATCTGACACCTCAGAAGCTACTGACACAAACTGCAAGTGCAGAGAATTTGCTTGCACTAACAACCACTGCCGAGCATCTGCATGTGGCTAGAGTGTTTTCACTTCAGGTTCACTGTGTCTATCCCCCCGTCTAACAAGGTAACTTGCCATGCCTGTGCCACTCCTAAGCCTCATCGCAGCCCTTTTGATTCTGAGTGGCCTCTTTTTTGGTGCCACCTGGGGAATTCGGGTGGGCCGTACCGAAGGCCTTGCCACTGCACGCGCACTCACCCAAGAAAACTGGGTAGATCTTCTAGAAGTGTCCGTGAACTTGCAACAGGCGCGATCGGTTGCGGTGGACCCCCTAGCAGTGCAGGCTGCGCCCAAAGCCCTCCACCCTCCGAAGACCTGACAGAGGAGCGTTGAGAGAGGCTTGCTCAGGGTGATCTAGCCTGAGCGTTCAACGCAAACTCAGGGAGTTTCATGCGCTTTGGCGTCACAATCTTTGCCACCGATCAGTCAATGGGCGTGGCGGAACTCGCCCGTGCAGCAGAGGATCGTGGGTTCGATTCAATCTGGGTTCCGGAACACACACACATTCCGACCGCACGGCGCACTCCCGCTCCGACTGGGACGGCAGAGCTGGATGAGGAGTACAAGCGGACAGTAGATCCCTTGGTCTCATTGGCAGCAGCGGCTGCAGTGACTTCAAAAATCCGGCTCGGCACGGGCGTCATGCTGCCTGCCCAACGTGAGCCGCTCGTCACGGCCAAGGCAATCGCCACACTGCAGAACTTGTCAGCTGGTCGATTCGAGTTCGGGGTCGGCTTTGGTTGGAATGAAGACGAGATGGCAGACCATGGCGTGGCCTATCGAACGAGAAGAGCCCACGCCCGGGAGCACATGCTCGCCATGCAAGAACTCTGGAATAACGATGTCGCATCCTTTCAGGGTGAGCATGTCAACTTTGCTGATACATGGTCTTGGCCAAAGCCCGAGGTGTCCGTTCCCGTGCTGATTGGTGGCGGAGCAGGACCAAAGATGTTTGCTCATATCGCTGAATATGCCAACGGATGGATCCCAATCGGTGGAGCCGGCCTTGGCGAATCGATCCCGAAATTCCTAGCTGCGGTAGAACAGGCTGGCCGAGATCCGCAGACCATGCGCGTGGTCCCGTTTGGGTCACATCCGACCGCTGAAAAGCTGAACCATTTTGCCTCCATCGGCGTGAGCGAGTGCGTGTTCCGCCTTCCCTCCGCCCCGCAAGCTCAGGTCATGGAAGTTCTCGATCAGCAGGCAGTCCTGATTCAAGACTGGATAGCTGTCTAGGATTCAGGTCGGCTCAGCACGCAGCAGCCGAAGAGAGCAAGGAATCCTTATGCCCGATATGCCAAGCAAAAAAGAGCTTCGCAAAGGTCCCGACGACCACGGCTTTCAGTTGAATATGCGAGCAGTAGTTGGCGGAATCATCGCTGTTGCATTAGTCGCATTTATTGCCGGAAATAGCCAAGACGCAAAGGTTCAGTTTCTTTTCTTCAGCGCAACCATGCCGCTCTGGATTGTCCTCACGTGTACTGCATTGCTCGGTGCAGCCGTTGGCGCACTACTTACTCAACGGCGACAGCGTCGCAAGCAGCGCAACGCCTAGAGACCTAGGCGCTCGGTGGCATCCAGTGCCCCGAGTTCACCGGCAAGGCAGTGCCAGTCACACAAGAAGCCAGCGGCGAGGCGAAGAACACCACTGCACCGGCGATCTCGGAGGAGTGCGGCAAGTACCCAAGAGCAGTCTCGGCTGCGCGCTCATCGTAGATTTCTTGCCAGGTCGCACCCCCGCCGCGCTCCTCGGCCTGCCATTCAAAGTAGATCTTTACGCTGTCCCCCCAGATGTAACCAGGGTGAACCGCGTTGACTCGAATGCCGTACTCGCCAAGTTCAAGAGCCAGGGTCTTGGTAACAGCACCAAGCGCAGCCTTTGAGCCAGCGTACGAACCTGCCTTCGCTTCAAGGTCCTGCACAGACATGGTGTTGATCATCACGATTCGGGCATCCCCAGTGCGCGCCGATGCAGTCTTGAGTAGCGGCAGCATCGCCTGGGTGAGTTGCAGCGTTCCGAAATAATTGATGTCGACCGGCCTGCGCCAACGTTGCAGATCTGCATCTTCAAACTTGACGTGTTCCCCGCCGTGGAAGGCCGAGTTGATTAAGATGTCGACACCAGTTCTCCCTGAATCGAGTTGCGCCACCGCAGCCTCAGCCTCTTGCGCAATTCGCAGACAATCCTCAGCCTTGGCAATGTTTCCGTACACTGCGAAAGCTCGTCGCCCAAGCGCCTCAACCTCTTCCAGAACTCCAGGAACGACCTTCTCAGAGCGGGCAACCAAAATTATGTCTGCCCCTTCCTTTGCCAACCCGAGTGAAATGTCTCGTCCCATTCCCGGGCCGATTCCCGTTACGAGCGCTGTCTTTCCTTCAAGCATCATGTGATTCTCTCTTGTGTGGGTTGCAGTTGTTAGGAACGCTTGGTTTGCGTCCATGGCACGTCACGATCAAGGGCTGGTTCGCGAGGCAGGCCAAGGGCTTGTTCACCAAGGTTATTTCGGTGCACCTCTTCGGTGCCGCCGCCAATGCGCGAGGCAAACTGATTCAGACACTGGTACTGCCAGAACCCATCACCTTCGGCATCATGCCAGAGCATCCCCTCGGGGCCTTCGAGTTCAACTGCCAAATTCACTCGATGAGCGAGGGAACGGGTAAAGAAGTTCTTGAGTAGCGACCCGTGCAGAGCTAACTCCCTACGGCCCGTCATCACTGCGGTTTGGGTTCGCCAGCTCATCCATTTGAGCACCTGCTCATTCGTCCACACTTTGGCGAGTTCTTGGCGAAGGACTGCGTCCTCGGTCCGCTCAAGTCGTCGGGCAGTGGAGAGCACGGCGGCAAAGTTTGTGGCCTGCCCCGCTCCGGAGATCATGGAACTCTCGCTACGCAGCGTGGTTCGGGCAACTTTCCAACCATCGCCGACTTCGCCGACCAAGTTTGCTTCGGGTATCCGAAGGTCCGAGAAGAACACCTCGTTGAAGTGAGCCACTCCCTGGGCTTGAATTAGCGGGCGAACCTCGATCCCTGCGGAGCGCATATCGAGGACGAAGTACGACAGGCCTTCATGCTTTGGCAGTTCAGGATTGGTTCTGGCGATCAGAATTCCAAAATCTGCATGCTGTGCACTCGAGGTCCACACCTTCTGTCCGTTGACTACCCAGTGGTCCCCGTCAAGAACTGCCCGAGTTGCAAGTGCTGCCAAGTCCGATCCCGCTCCCGGCTCAGAGAAGAGCTGACACCAAGATTCTTCTCCAGAGAGAAGGGGCGCCAAATAGCGTTCTTGCTGAGCCGCAGAACCGTGCTGCATCAACGTGGGACCGACCAAGGCCTGCGCTGCAGTTAAGAATCCAGAGGTTGCGTCATAAGCGGCGAGTTCCTGCCCAAAAATGATTTGCTGAGCTGCCCCTAAACCGCGACCTCCAAACTGAGTCGGCCAAGTAAGCCCTGCCCAGCCCGAGTCGAACAGCAGCTTCTGCCAAGCATGACAACGCCTCCGATAGTCCTCGGCAAGAGTCGGATCGTTTGCGGCACCGTTACGAGACCAATCTCGGTCATCGCCACGTCGCAACTCGGCATTGGCGGATAGGAACGTTTGCACTTCCTCTCGGAAGGCTGCGAGGTCGGGAGAGTCTTGGAAATCCACCCTCTGAGAGTACGTCAGAAAACTGGAACAGGTTCCAGTTTGGCGGAGCTACTCCTGAGAGCCAACCACGGCAATAGCAATTCCGAGCAGCCGCGCTCGGTCCGCAATCTCTGCAACCGGGTCAATTGCACGAGCAATCTCGTTGAAAATCCATCGAGCCACCCAGCGGCGCATCACGATTGTCCGCTCCACGCTGGGAGCGCCCGATGATGCAATCCAGCGGGCTAGTTGTGTAGCCGCGTCGATCGGCTGCGGGCCTGCGAAGGCATCCTGCTGGCCAAGCTGCAGCACTGCAACATCTGCTCCGTCAATCCACATCTGTGCCAAACACTGATCCAAGAAGCCCATCGAGTCGCTCTGCGCCGAGGCGAGAACCACGAACTCATGATCTGATTTTTCAACGGCTCGGGCAACCCCAAGAAGTTGGCCTCCGGGAGCTTCGCTGAGGACTTGATGCACGACATCGGACCTCTGAAGCCGCTCTTGACTCAGGCCTGCAATGGCAGGTTCCGTTGAATCAAAAGCGAACAGCTCAAGGCGTGCTCCCGTGGCCTGCCATGTACTAGCAGCGCTCAAGAGCGAATCGTTTATAGGGTCTGTTCCCGTCAGGATCACCGACATACTCGGCCGGACTGCAGTGGCCCGCTGCAAGAGCGTGCTCACTCTGGCGGAGTGAGCGTTACGCAGCAAGAGCCGAGTGACCGATGGGTCACTGATCTCTGCAGAAGGGAGGAGGGGTTCGAGAGTCGACATAAGTGTGTGAGGTACAGCGGTGCGAGGAGTTAGCTGTTGCTGCATAAGTATCGGCCACCGCTGAGCGAACCTGAATATTTTCTGAGTCAGCATCCAATTCAGCATTTACAACTAATGTCATTGCTCACTCTGTTCACTACCGCCCACTTCAGGAACCTCTGTGCCCCCACCTCTCTTCATCGTCGGAACTGCTCGAAGTGGAACGAGCTGGGCATTTGACTTGATTGCCTCACACCCGGACATGTCGATGGGATTCGAATCCAAACTCCCTCTCGAGGGTGCCGAGTTGTACCGGCAGTTCGGCAATCTCAGCAGTAAAGAAGACCTGCTCAGACTTTTTTCCGAGCTACAAGGCCAGATCCACGACCCCATGAACACCGAGTTGTACCGACTGCTCGATCAGCCCTCGGTGCTCTCAGCCGCATGGGAGGCACATCAGTCTGCGCCAGGCTGGGCTGCAATCTGCGAGTCGATTTTTTGCTCACTGGACTCGACTACCCATTGGGGCAATAAGTTGCTTCGCATTGAGACCACCCCAGACTTACTGCTGCTCTGGCCAGAGGCCCGCTTTGTTGTACTCACCAGAGACCCACGCGCAGTTGTTGCCTCTCAAGAGGTCAAGTTTGATACCTCAATCCCGTACAGCGCCACGTATTGGCTTACCCACGCTGATTGGGTGCTCAATCGAATCGGCGAGGACCCGCGCTACTTGGTAGTCGACCTCACCGAGATGGCCACTGATCCAGGCCCGACTCTTGAATGGGCATTCTCACAAACAGGTCTGGATTGTGAGCCCATCAAGAAACTCATCGCCGATCACCCAGGAGATCCGAAGCGCCTAGAAAAATGGCGCGGCTCGCTTTCGGCAGATCGCCAGCGCGAAGTCGAGGAATACTGCTTTGCTCCTATGACACGCCTTGGTTACCAACCCGAACTAGCAACGAAACACCGAGAGATCGGCAAGCTACGGCGGCTCTGGCTTGTGGCCAGTTTCCATGGGCGGGAGCTACTAAAAGACCCGGGCAGCATTCGTCGTAAGCGGGTTTTCAAACGGCTCGGTGCCGTGCTTGGAATCAGCTCATTCGAGAGCTTCTAGAGCCGCTCGATGATGGTGACGTTTGCTTGGCCGCCACCCTCACACATGGTTTGAAGCCCATAGCGGCCACCAGTGCGCTCAAGCTCATTCAGCAGGGTCGTCATCAATCGAGCACCAGTGGCGCCAAGTGGGTGTCCGAGTGCAATCGCCCCACCGTTGACGTTCACCTTTGCTAAGTCGACATCAAGTTCCTTGGCCCAAGCCAGAACGACAGGTGCAAATGCTTCGTTGATTTCGACGAGGTCAATGTCATCCATGGTCATACCCGCCTTAGCAAGGGCATATCGGGTTGCTGGAATCGGCGCAGACAGCATGCGGATCGGGTCTTCGCCACGCACTGACAGGTGATGAATACGCGCACGCGGCTTGAGGCCGTACTGCTCGACAGCACGCTCAGATGCCACGAGCATGGCCGCTGCACCGTCAGAGATTTGAGAGGCGAGCGCAGCAGTAATCCTGCCGCCCTCAGTCAAGGGTGCCAGAGAACGAATTTTTTCTAGGTTCGGCTCACGTGGGCCCTCGTCTTGAGTGATCTCACCAAATGGCGTGATCTGCGAGTCAAAGCGGCCCTCGGCGCGTGCAAGAATCGCTCGCTCGTGGGACTGCACGGCAAAGGCTTCCATCTGCTCCCGAGTGATATCGAAATCTGTGGCAATCATTTCGGCACCGTAGAACTGATCCACCGGAAGGTTGCCATAGCGCTTGACCCACCCCTCGGAGCCAGAGAACGGATCCTCAAAACCAAACTCTTGACCCACCAACATTGCAGAAGAGATGGGAATGGCCGACATATTTTGCACTCCACCGGCAACCACCAAATCCTGGGTGCCAGACATCACGCCTTGGGCGGCAAAATGAATTGCCTGCTGCGATGACCCACACTGCCGATCAACGGTGGTGCCGGGCACTTCCTCGGGAAGACCAGCGGCCAGCCAGCAGGTTCGAGCAATGTCACCTGATTGAGATCCAATGGTATCGAGGCAACCAAAGACCACATCCTCGACTAGCGAGGGGTCAATTCCTGTTCGCTCTACGAGAGCCGTGAGTACATGCGCTCCGAGGTCCGCTGAGTGGACTTGCGATAGGCCACCTCCGCGACGGCCAACCGGTGTGCGAACAGTGTCAATGATGTATGCCTCAGCCATGGAATGCGCCTCCGTAAGAATGGTGGGGAACTACTACAAGACTAAGGTCGGTCCAAGCAGTAGCCGTGTCGAGAAATCCTGTTCCTCGCGTTCCTACCGTACTAGCGGCAGCGAACATGCAACACTTTGGGCATGACCTCTTGGCGCGCCGATCAGTTCGACCTGCTCCCTCAGTCCGTTCAGGAGTTATGGTCGCATTACGGGACATGGCCGAATAAGACGTACTTTCCCAACGTGGTGGGGATCAAGGTTGAGGAGCTCCGCCGGGACTACGCACGCATGAGTCTGCCTTGGCGCGAGGAACTGAATCAGCCGCAGGGTCTGATGCACGCTGGGGCTATTGCGACCCTGATCGATACAGTCGTGGTTCCTGCAATTGGTACGGCCTACGACGACCCGCGGTCGTTCTCTACCATCGAGATGTCTGTTCGCTACCTTGACACTGTCCGTCAAGAGGACCTCGTGGCCGAGGGCTGGGTCACCAAGAGGGGTCGCAAAGTGGTGTTCTGCGAGGTTGAGGTTCGAACCGCAACTGCCGTCAAGGTTGCTACAGGCCACTTGCTCTACATCGTTGCTGACCCTCCTGCAGCTAGCTGAGTTCGCCCCGCATCACAGTCCTCTAACAAGTGGCAGTAGCCACACCATCTGCCGGCGACCGTGCCAGCCGAGTCTGGATTGGCTAGCAACCCAATCATCTCAACGGCTCGATCCGCAGCAAGCTCTAACAATTCTTGTGTCACAGGAATTGGTTGCAGCAATCCGGTTGCCGGCGAACCTACTGTGACTCTGAGCGGCGCATGTCGAGCGCCGAGGGTACGAACTAACGCAGTGAAACCAGCCCGAAGTCGATCAGCAGGACCTGGGACGGCATCGCTCAAAATGAGCAGTTTCTCGCCCGATGAAACGCCGCCAAGGACAGCATCCACAGAAGCAGAAAGCTGCACGAGTCGACCCGGCACATTCCACTTGGGCTTCTGCGAGGGCTCTGCCCACTTCACCCGTGAGTCCCGACCAACAAGTCGAAGCGCTGACTCGGCCCAGGTAATCGCTGCAGCACCAACAGCTGCCTGCCCAGCCCGATCCAAACTGTCTACCCAGTCCCGCAGAGACATCGGCCAGTTCGTTGGGTCAGCCATGACCTGTTGAACAGCAGTAGAAACCAACATGGGCTGCGAAGTACCCGCGCTATTTGCGAGTTCACGCACTGCCAACAGGCCAATCCTTCGACGGGACATCGCCACACTGTCGCGGTATTCGCTAGATGGGCCGGCGAGCTTACGAGGGCACCGCTCAGTCACCCGAAATGCATCCACAACTAAGCCATCGACGAAGTAGTTAGGACGGACCCCGGGCTCCACTCGATACTGCTCCCCCAGTAACTGCTCAACAGAATCACATAAGCGCTCAGTGACCAGTCGGGCAAGCGCTTCACGCCCCTCACGAGTGCTGGGTTCAATCTTGCTGGGTTCGGTCTTGCTGGGTTCGGGCTCGCTCGTCACCAGTCGCGCTCCGGATCAAACTCAGCCTCGAACTCCAGATCGCCCGCTGGGCCCGCCGGAGCGCTCCGGTCGACTCGCCTACTCGGGCACACTTCGTTATCCGGGCACCAACCACACCAAGGACCCGAGGATTCTTGCGGGGTTCTTCCGCAAAGCAACTCAGCCCAGCGCAACATGGCTTGCTCTAAACGCGCTGCGGCCGATGCAAGCAGACCTTCGCTGACGACTACAGCAGCAAGTTCTGACCCGGGATACCAACGAGCGACTGCGCCGGGAGCTAGGCCGTCCCGCAAAGCTAGTAACAGACCGTACAGATAGGCCTCTGCCTGATGTGCTGCCACGGGCTTTCCTGACTTCACCTCGACAATCACCCCCGGCACACCTGCGCTCGGGCCCCCTAGCTCTACATCGATGATTCCCGAACAGACCACAGCCCCGTCAGCGAACACTGCTGCGGCCTTGGACTGGGTCCTTGGAACCCATGCAGGATCAATCCCCGACCAAGCATCAGCGACCTGCGCCGCTAATGGATCAATCAGCGCTGCACTTGCCTCGGGGCCGAGCGCCTCGAGAGCTGCAATCGCCGAGTCCTCGGCTTCTGCCTCGAGCATTGAAACACATGTCT
>WLLG01000309.1 GCA_009700815.1 Actinomycetota bacterium | reverse complement strand
CTCTGAGTCAGAGCCAGAATTGCCGAAGCTCAGTTCCTGAGCGAGCGGGTTGCAAGTTCCGCAATGTTGGGTACGAATCAGAACTTGTTAGTTCAGTGCCACAGTGTCGGTGTCGACACCAGATCGAATGATCGAACCGGGCAACTTTCCTGTTGCTTCGCTATTGCGAACGACTTCCACGCCACTCACAAACACGTGGTTCACGCCGACTGATCCGGCGTACAAGCGACTCGTCCCGCCCGGAAGATCCTCGACCATTGTCAGCATCTCGGATTCGATCAGCAGCGGGTCGAACAGCACCATGTCGGCATGAGTACCCTCGGCGAGTATGCCGCGATCTCTCAAGCCGAAGAGCTCAGCTGGTACCTGGGTCAGCAGGTGTACCCCGTGTTCCAGAGTGGTGAGCTTTCGGCCGCGAATGCAATCTGCCAAGAATCTGGTGGGGTAGTTCGCTCCCTGCATGCGATCAAGGTGGGCTCCTGCGTCGGATCCTCCGAGCATCACGCTGGGATGGTCCCAGGCTTGGCGCCGCAACTCCCAAGAAGCGGCATCATTGTCAGTGGCCCCGGGCCAGAGAATGGTCTGGAGCCTGTCTGCGATCACGATATCCAAGAGTGCGTTGAATGGAGTCACTCCGCGCTCAGCCGCTATCTCTCCCACACGTCGACCCGAAAGCCCCTCATTTTCTGCAGCGAACGTATCTCCGATGACGTAGGTGTCCCACCCAGTGAGTCGGCCAAACACCCCGGCGTCAGGCGAGGCCGCCCGCGATTCCATAAACGAGCGGGTCTCTGGGTCCTTGAGTTTTTCGATGCGCTCGGGCATTGGCAACCCAAGTATTGGGCCCCAGTCCGGCATCATGTTGAGTGCACAGTAGGTAGAGAAGCTCATGTTCATGCCAACGATGACCGGCATCGTGAGGGCAACTACCTTCGCTCCAGCCTCAGCGCATGCATCCATGGCCGCTAGCTGATTCTGGTAGCGGTCCGGAGCATGTGAATCAATGGTCAGGACGTTCCAGTTCAATGGCCGGTTGCCAGCCTGAGAGAACTTGATCATGAAGGCCACCTCATCCTCTGAGAAGCCATCGAGGCAGCCGTCCGAAGCGAATTCCAGCGTGGTTCCCTCGTGCTCAGAAACCACCGAGGCCAGCGAAAGCAGCTCCTCCTCGGTGGCCCACCGGGAGGCCACTGCAAGGCCATCGCCATCGGTGTGGGTACGAGCGAGCGTGGTAGAAAACCCAAGTCCGCCCGCCTGAATGGACTCGGCCAAGAGCGTGCGCATTTGCTCAAGCTGTTTCTCCGAGGCTGGCCCTTGCACTGCTTGGTCACCCATGACATTTCGCCGCAGTGCGCAGTGCCCCACCAAGAATCCGGCATTCATCCCTAGGTTTCCCTCGAGCCGCGATAGGTACTCACCAAAGGTCTGCCAGTCCCAGGTGATGCCTGTTTCGAGGGCGGCGAGTGGCATTCCCTCTACCTTGGCCATCATCTGCCGGGTGTAATCGGCATCTTCAGGAGCGAGAGGCGCCAAGGTAAACCCGCAGTTCCCACCGATGATGGTGGTTACTCCATGCAGATTTGAGGGGGAGCCGGTCGGATCCCAGAAGAGTTGCGCGTCGTAATGGGTATGTGGATCCACAAATCCTGGAGTGAGAACGAGTCCTGTGGCATCAAGGATTCGCTCGCAGTTTTCGGTTGGGAGACTGAAGGCCTCACCCATAGCCAGAATGCGGCCACCGCTCACTGAGACATCGCCAAGGCGGGCGGGGCCACCAGTGCCATCAACGATTGTTGCGTTCTGAATGAGTAGGTCCATGCTGTTTCCCTTGTCGTGAGGTGGCGAGATTTGGGGAGCCGTTGTTTCGCCCTGATTGAGTCGGTTTGGGGTGATGCCTCAACCCCTTAACACTCTGTCAGAATTTACCCTGCTTGGACACTTGCCTAGCAGCAGATGCTCTATCTTGAACACAAGAGCTACAACGTGTCTTGCGTCACCCGTGTGTTGTCGTGGTAAACAGAGAACTACGGCATGTTTAGCCAAGTAGAAATCGAAGAACCAACCACTGTGTCAACTGCACAGTCCTTTAGGGGGAAATTCAACGTGAAGCGATCACTCATCATTTTGGTCTGTGCCTTGGCGCTCTTTGCAGCCTCCTGCGGGGCGAAGGGCAACTCCACTGACGCATCCTCAGAGAACGAGGGTGGGTCAACGAAGACCACTGCCGCGACTGGAACTGATGCTGCAATGTGGGGAGACCTCGAGTCCCCGTGTGGCAAGGGCAGCGCATCCGTTGCTCCGGGTGAAGGCCCTTCGACGGACACCTTGTTCTTGGGTGTCGCAAACGACCGAAACTCGCAGATCCGGCCCGGCCTCAACGCCGAGTTTTGGGATGCTGCAGTGGCCTTTACCGAATGGTGTAACGCACAGGGCGGAATTCAGGGCGTGCCGCTCTCTCCAGTAGATATTGATGGCGGTGTGACCAACGTTGAGGCAGGAATGACCACGGCTTGTAACGCCGTGTTTGCCTTGGTAGGCGGCGGGTTCGCACTGGACAACTTGGAATTCTCTGGCAAAGAGGGATCCGACTTCCACAAATGCGGGCTCATCGATATTCCAGGATTCACCGTCTCGGTGGACAAGAGTCTCTCGAACGGACAAGTTCAACCATTGCCAAACCCGGCAAATGCAAAGTCTTCACAGTGGATCACTGACTTTAAGAAGCTGTACCCCGAGGACTCAAAGAAGATCGTTGTGGTGTACAGCAAGGATCTTCCATCTCTCGAGGCAGTCAAGGTTCAGTTCGACGCCGTAGTTGCAGAGGACCCTGACATTAAGAACCTTCCCGCAATCTCGTACCCACTCGTCGTCACTGACTGGGGCCCGTATGCAGAGAAGGTCATCGAGAGCGGCGCTACCTCGATGTACTGGATCGGCGAGCCAGCCAATGCCGCCAACCTGCTCAAGGTTCTGCGCGAGAAGGGCTGGAAAGGCACCTTCTTGAACGAGGCCAACCTGTACGACAACCTGTTCATCGAAACAGGCGGTGCGATAACTGAAGGGGCGATTGTGCGCACTGCAACGCACCCATTCGAAGAGGCCGATAAGTGGCCTGCAGTTCAGCAGTACCTTGACAATCTGCAAAAGTATGTGCCCGGTGGCAAGGCTGCATTCTTGGGCCTGCAGGGAACCTCTTCTTGGCTCTTGTTCTCGGTAGCGGCAAATACCTGCGCCGAGAAAAACAAGGGAGTTATCGACCGCGAATGCGTTCTCTCCGAGGCAAATGCTATCGACGAGTGGACTGCTGGTGGCATGCATGCACCTTCTGATCCAGGAACAGAGGTACCTGTCAGCTGTGGCATGTTGCTCGTGGTGAAGGACGGAGAGTTTGAGCGCCTCTACCCGAAGATCGACGGCGAGGACGATGACGTCAACGGGTTCCATTGCCCAGAGGACAGCATCGTGACCGTTCCTCCGGCTTCTGTGCCCGGTAAGGGAAAT
>WLLG01000308.1 GCA_009700815.1 Actinomycetota bacterium | reverse complement strand
CTCGGGTGTGCCAGATGTGATCGGTCATTTCGACACAGTGGTGAGCTACGACGACCTGACCGGCGAGTGTGCAACATGGTTCGCCGGCAACGGAATGGTTGTTGGCGAAGCAGTCTTTGTGGCCGATCCGAGTGGAGTGGCAGAAAACGACGGATGGCTCCTTGCGATGGTCACGCCTCGCAGCGCAGCAGCAGACTCATCGACGAGTGTTGCAGCGGCAACTGACCTGGTTGTCATTGATGCTCGAGATGTGGCCGCTGGTCCGATTGCCCGCATGCATCTGCCGGATCGCTTACCCTTTGGTTTCCACGGCAATTATTTTGCCCAAGCAGGTGAGAAGCCCAGGGCATGACTCATGCGAGCGGGCCCGCCAAAGGAGACCCGATGACTGAGCTAGTTCTGGACTCGTTGCAGCGAAGAATGAGGACCATGCATTCGCTGTACTACCAAGCCGTGGACAGCATGGAATTGGAGCATGTCAATTATTTCGAGCGAGAAGGCGTCTTGCCCATAGCTTTTTCCTTGTTCCACTACACCAACATGCAGGACCTCACCTTCATGGTGCTGTCCGGAGAACTTCCCATCTGGAACGATGAGTGGCAAGAGCGTGTGCAGGTGGCCATTAATGACAACGGAAAAGAAAAAACCGTTCAAGAGATGGTTCAGCAACGCATTGGAAACTACGAAGAGTTCAAGGTCTATCAGCGAACAGTATTTGATAGGACCGAGGCATGGCTCGAGGTGCTTGACCCAGCACGCTTAACCGAGGTGCTCGTCCGCCGGCCGTTCCCACCAGTTGCGGCGAGTAGCTATAGCGCTCGTGTCGCTGGCCCCGAGGGGATCACCGTTCTCGATGGGATCGAGTGCTGGCATTACCAGCATGGCCTTCGCCATATGGGCGAGATCGAGCTAGCTCGCGGCCTTGTCGGCCTGGGCCTCGATGCGCCAATGGGTCGCGCCGGGATGACTAGCTAGGCGAACAACGCCGAAAAACAGAACTGCGTGGATCTAGAACACTGATTTCGAAAGAAATCCGGCCAAGACCCACGCAGTCAGAATGAGATAAAAAGCACAATCAGATAAAGAATCCGATGATCCTTGCGATGCTCAGAATCTCTTCTGCGGTGCAACCGGTGCTGAAGATGGCAACCATCCCCATGAGTGCACCTGTCGAGGCAAAACGCTTTGCCTTTGGTGACATTTTGAACTTCGGTGAAGTAGTTGTTGCTGACATATGAACCCCGCTCAGTTAGTGGATTCTGAGAAAGCTAACAAGTTCTCTGGCCTGCTGCGATGAATAGTTGTTTTTTCTGCTTCCCATCGTTGCCAGGGTTTGGTTGGGGCCTGCCTTGTTCAGCAGGTAGCTATGTGCAAAGCTACTTTCTGTGAGTAGCTCAGAGTCCTCTATTCCAGCCGAGGCGGTGTTTCGTCATCTCGATGACCCCTCAGAAACTTGGCAGCAGGTCAAGCGGCAGCGCAATGCCGATGGCAGCGAGTCCGCCGTCTGGGAAAAGTGGCTGGCCTTCTCTCCCGACCCGCAGTACTTGTCGCTCTATGCCAAGTACGACCCCGGCATGATTGTGCGCCGCCATGGGCACCTGAGCCCACATGTGGTGTTCATTGTTGAAGGCGGAGCTTGGTTTGGGGACCGATGGTGTCCTGCGGGCACCCATATTGAACTGCCCGCAGGTGCAGCATTTGGTCCAATTCGCGCTGGTGACGAGGGGGCCGTGATGTTTGAAGTGATGATGGGTGATCCGCGCTCCTGGGGTGAGCAACCTGAGTTGTTTGAGCGCACACTCGCTGAACAGGGGGCACAGGCCCTGCCTGATCCTGAACTCAAGTTTCCGGACTGGCTGACCGACCTGCGCAGCTTGTGGGGTTCCCCGTCGAAGGATTCCGACGAGAGCCCGACCTAGCAGCTGTCCCAGCTAGCAACTGTCCCAACCAACAAGCGTCCCAACCAACCCTCCCAACTAGCAACCGTCCCAACCAACCCTCCCCACTACGAATGCGAGAGCCCCATGTCTGCAAGCAGTCTTGAATCTTCGCTCACTCCACCCGAGAGTGAACTCCCTCTGATCATCTCGGTGGATGATCATATTTTGGAGCCGCGCACGCTCTGGCAAGAGCAGTTGCCACCGAGCCTGCGCGAGCGTGGACCGCGAGTTGTTCGAGAGAAAGTCTCCCTTGAGTTCAAAGGTGGCCACTATGGGTTCACGCGTGGTGACGAGGCCGGCAAGCTCTGCGATCTGTGGCTCTTCGATGACCTTGTTATGCCAACAGGGCTGCTGCATGCCGCAGTGGGTTATGCCGATGAGGATCAGATCAACGTACCTGCCATCTATGAGGACTTCCGGCCCGGCACCTATGACCGCAGTGCACGACTCATCGACATGGACCAGAACCATGTGCAAGCTGCGATCAACTACCCCAACACGTTTCCGCGCTTTGCGGGTCAGGGCTTTGCGGAACGTTCGGACAAAGACCTTGCCTTGGCCTGCTTGCAAATCTATAACGACTGGATGATTGAGGATTGGTGTGGCGGCGAAGGCGCTGGTCGACTGATTCCCCTCACCCTTGTGCCGCTGTGGGACCCAGCGCTTGCCGCTGCAGAGGTGCGCCGTTGCGCCGCCAAGGGAAGCTATGCGATTGGCTTCTCGGAGAACCCCTCCAAGCTTGGCTGTGCCTCGATGCATAGCGGCGAGTGGGACGTTTTGTGGGATGCATGCATGGAGTCAGACACCACGGTCTCGATGCACATCGGTTCCTCCTCCAGCATGCCCTCAACGAGTCCCGACGCTCCTCTTGGGGTGTCCATGGCTCTAAGTTCACAAAATGCTCAGGGCTCGCTGACCGACTGGGTATTTTCCGGGACGCTGTCTCGCTTCCCGCAACTCAAGATTGCTTTTGCAGAGAGCCAGATTGGATGGATGCCGTACTTGATTGAGCGGATGGACATCGTGGCCAGCGAGGGTGCCGCCGCCGGCGTGCACCTTGACGAGCTTCCTAGCGAGATTGTCAAGGGTCGCGTCTGGGGATGTGTGTTTGATGACCAGCACGGCCTGAAGAGTCGCGATGCTGTTGGCCTTGAGCACATCCTGTTCGAGACTGACTACCCGCACACTGATGGCACCTGGCCAGAGTCGCGTTCGGTGGCTCATCGGCTGTGTGAAGGAGCGGGAATGGACGCCACAGAGTGCTACGAGTTTCTGCGGGGTAACGCCATACGGGCGTACGGGCTTGAACGGTTTGGGATCAGTGCCTGACAACTCCGGTGATGGTTTGCTCGGCGCGATTATTCGGTTGAATCTCTCGGTCAGCAACGTCTTGGAGCAAATCGCCGAGCGTGCTGGGCTGACGATGGCCGACTACTTGGTACTCGGAGTGATTCGCGGTGCAGAGTCAGGACGCAGTGCACCTACTGCGATTGCAGAGGTACTTGGGCGGACGACCGGCGGTATGACACTGACTTTGGATCGACTCGCAGCTGCGGAGCTAG
>WLLG01000307.1 GCA_009700815.1 Actinomycetota bacterium | reverse complement strand
CTGCGCATCTTGCCGAAGAGGTCACCTCTGGCGAGATCACTCAGGAGCAGGCTGACCAGAAGCTGGCAACTGCTACCGAGCGCATCACCGACATGGTGAACAACGGCCGGCCAGAGCGCGGTCCTAAAGGCGAGCAGGGACCTCAGGGTCCTCAGGGCGAGCAGGCACCTCAGGGTGAGCAGGCTCCAGGCGGCAACTAAGCCCGTCAGCAGTTCAGCAATACAGCACTACAGCACTACATCAATCCAGAAATACATCTCACCGGAAAGGCTCGACCAGCTTGGTCGAGCCTTTCTGCTTTCCTCAGGTCATTCGCAATTATTTACGGGAATGATTATCATTCCGGTAATGGTAATCCCGCAGGTTCGCACATCTTTTGTAGTTGGAGTACTCGTCACCTGCGTGATCGCAGTCGGTTGTAGTTCCGATTCGGAGTCCGCTAACAGCACAGTCCCTGCCGGCGATTGCCCCGAGCAGCCTATTCAGGTGGTGGTGAGCGTGGACCAATGGGGAGACATCGTGGAACAACTCGCCGGAGATTGTGCAACCGTCACCACTGTCATCGAATCCTCCAAAGTTGACCCTCATGACTACGAGCCAACGACTGGCGATGCCGCCAAGTTCACTGATGCAGAACTCGTCGTGGTCAACGGTATGGACTACGACCCTTGGGCCACAAAGATTGTGGCCACGCTCAACCCCGAACCGCCTGTAGTCGATGCAGGCAAAGTTGCAGGTTTGAGCGATGGCGAGAACCCTCATGTTTGGTACGGACCTGACTACGTGTTCGAGTTTGCATCCGCTGTCACCGCAGAGCTTTCTAAGCTCTCTCCGAAAGCAGCTGAGTACTTCACTGCGCAGGCCGACTCTTGGAACACCAGCATGCAGCCGTACCGGGACGAAATTGCCAGTATCAAAGCCTCTTATAGCGGGAGCACTTATGCCGCCACAGAGTCGGTGTTGGACTACATGGCAGTAGCTCTCGGACTAAAAGATGTCACTCCAGCGGGGTTTGCAGCGGCGGCAGCAAATGAAACTGACCCGTCACCGGGCGATGCTGCGAGCTTCGGCAAACTGATCAAAGCCGGGACTGCTGATGTACTGATTTACAACGTACAAACAGTGGGAGCTCTTCCCGAGCAGATCCGCTCTGCAGCCGATCAGGTAAAAGTCCCGACCGTAGAGGTAACCGAAACAGTGGCTCTAGGGGCAACGAGTTTTGAGCAATGGCAGGTTGAACAACTTGAGGCACTCTCAGCGGCTTTGAAAGCTTCGCTGTGACAATCTCGGACAAGTCCAAGACCGAGGATGCAGTTGTATCGCTGCAGTCTGCATCCGTTGCGCTCGGAGGGCGAACGATCTGGTCGGATGGAACTTTTGATATTCCTCGCGGTCAGATTGTTGCCGTAATCGGACCAAATGGTTCGGGAAAAACCACCATGCTGCAAGTTTTGCTGGGTCTTATTCCGCCCTCTGCCGGCACGGTGGAGGTGTTTGGGCAAATGCCCGAACGGGGGAATCCTCGGATTGGCTATGTCCCCCAGCACTATTCCGAGGCTGTCGGGCAAGCAGTTCGATGCAGGGATTTGGTTTCACTCAGTGTGACTGGAACCCGTTGGGGGATGCGTCGAAGCGCTTCAGACGCTGACGAAGTCGAGGCAGCACTTCAAGCCGTTGGAGCAGCCGATTATGCAGACTCGCGAATGTCGGTGCTTTCCGGCGGACAACAACAGCGCGTTGCGATAGCCCAAGCCCTTGTGGGCAGCCCCGAGCTGTTGCTGCTGGACGAGCCGCTAGCAAACCTTGACCTTCGAAATCAACGAGAGATTGTTGATCTGCTTGCCGAGTTGCAGCGGAGCCGAGCTATCACCATTTTGGTGGTCGTGCACGATATGAATCCGCTCCTTGCACACCTAGGCGGATCGGTGTACCTGCTTGACGGTCACGCTCATTACGGCAGCGTCGGTGAGGTTGTGGATTCGGATTTGTTGTCGCACCTCTATGGCACTCAGATCAAAGTTGTTCGCACTGCTCAGGGTGACTTGTACACGAGGAGCAACTAGGTGTTGCACGCGTTCATGATTAAGCCTGGGCTTCTTCTTGCTAACGCCGGATACCAGAGCAATTGGGTAGAGGTTCTGAGTCAGCCCTTTATGCGCAATGCCTTTATTGCAGGATCGCTCGTTGCGATTGCATCCGGAATGCTCGGCTATTTCGTAGTAGTCCGTGAAGGCGAGTTTGCAGCGCATGCCCTTGGCCATATTGGGTTCCCCGGCGCAACAGGAGCAGTCCTGCTCGGCTTGTCCCCCACCCTGGGGCTCGCAGTTTTTTGTGTAGGGGGTGCGCTCGTGATTGGTGCCCTAGGGAAGCGAGCCTCGGAGCGGGCTACGGCCACTGGCACAGTGCTTGCCTTTGCAACCGGCTTAGGGATTCTGTTTGCTTCGCTTGCAACCGAATCGAGCACCACGGTCACCAACGTGTTGTTCGGCAACTTGTTGGCAGTTTCTACGGGACAGATCAAGGTGTTTGCCTTGTTCACGGTCGCTCTTGCCCTGGTGCTTGCAGTCATTGCGCGGCCACTGATGTTTGCATCAGTGAACCCAGACGTGGCCGAAGCAAAAGGTGTTGCCGTGAAAGCCCTCGGCATCGTGTTTTTGGTGCTGATGGGCTTGGTCGTGACGATGGCAGTGCAAGTTGTGGGAACACTGTTGCTCTTTGCCCTGGTGGTTACCCCGCCAGCAACTGCGCTCAAGCTGACTGCTAGGCCAATCCGAGTGGTCCTTTTGGGCACGACCATTGGTTTAGCTGCTGTGATTTTGGGTCTGGTTACTGCAACGATCCTGAACCTTCCTCCAAGTTTCTTTATCGTCTCGTACTCGTTCCTCACTTGGCTCATTGTGTTGGGGGCGACCCGCGAACAACACCACTCAGGTCACTGACTAACAGTCACCAAGAGGAGCGTTTTTGACGCTCCATGACTATCGTTAATCAGATGCGGAGACAATCAGCAAAGAGATTTCTTGCACCCGGCGCGGTTTTTGCATTGGTTGTACAAGTTCTGACGGTGGGTTTTTTGGTCGCGCCCAAGTTTCAGCCTGAAGCCAGTGCTGCTACCACGATTCAACTCACGAAGACTGCCCCCCGTTCTGTTCTTGCAGGTGCAGAGGCAACGTACCGACTGACGGTGACGAACCCTGGCGACACTGTTGAGTTCAACGTCTCCTTCTCTGACGTGCTGCCCAACGAGGCTCGCTTTGTGGCGGGGTCAGTGGTTCCCGCGAGCGCCGGTAACCCCCGAGTATCGATCAACCCCGATACCTCACAGCAGGTTTTGCAGTGGCTGAACGTTGCTGACCTTGGCCCAGGTGCGAGTACTTCCATTGAGTTCAAGGTCACCCTTGGCGAAGCTGGAAAAGAAGTTGGAAACACGCTGATTAACAACTCCTTCGCAGCCTCTCAAACCAACCCACGTGTGGTGCCACGCTTTAATGCTGCAGGAGTCCCGGTTCCAGGGTCGTATACCGAATCGGCGAGT
>WLLG01000306.1 GCA_009700815.1 Actinomycetota bacterium | reverse complement strand
TTTTCCTCCTGGCGTGTTCAACTTGGTTCTTGGTCAAGGTGAGACGACGGGGGCGGCGCTTGTGGCGCACCCAGATGTGGCGATGGTTTCGGTGACCGGAGATGTCGGCACTGGCAAACTCATTGCAAAATCTGCATCTGACAATCTCAAGCGAGTACATCTTGAGCTCGGCGGGAAGGCTCCGGTGATTGTCTTTGACGATGCAGATATTGAGGCAGTGGTTTCGACACTTGCCGAGGCCAGCTACTACAACTCTGGCCAGGACTGCACTGCTCCTTGCCGAGTGATTGCCGGCCCTGGAGTGTTTGATGACCTAGCAGAACGCCTGACGGCTGCTGTTGCAGCGCTCAAAGTTGGCGACCCCTTCGACCCGGAGGTTGCAGTTGGGCCCGTCATTTCTGCAGACCAACAGTCTCGCGTGGCGGGCATGGTGGATCGGGCAGTAGCCGCTGGCGCCGAGCTCACTACCGGAGGATCTGTCCGTGCAGGTGCAGGGTTTTTCTACGAGCCAACTGTGCTCGTGAACCCAGCACAAGATGCCGAGATTGTGCAGCGAGAAGTCTTTGGTCCAGTAGTGAGCCTGCAGCGGTTTAGCGACGAAGCCCAGGCCCTGGCATGGGCGAATGACGTGGACTTTGGTCTGGCTGCTTCTGTGTGGACTAGCGATGTTGGCCGGGCCATGCGGATGTCCAAGCGCCTGCAATTCGGCACTGTCTGGGTAAACGATCACATCCCAATCGTTTCCGAAATGCCTCATGGCGGCTTTAAGCAGTCAGGGTACGGAAAAGATATGTCGGTATATGCCCTTGAGCACTACACCGAACTCAAACACGTGATGATCAAGTTTTAGACCCAAGGTCAGCAGTTATTGCGAGTGGTGCAGGAGGAGACCCCCACCCACAGACCGGCTTACCTGGCGTGAGTCTCGGCGTGACGGGCTACGAGTTGCTTAGCGATCACCTTGAGGCACAGGGTCTCGTCTGCGCCTTCGAAGATAGACAGCACTCGCGCGTCCACAAAGAGTCGGCTGACTGTGTATTCCTCGGCGTAACCCATGCCGCCATGAATCTGCATTGCTTCTCGCGTCACCCACTCAGCGGCCTTGCACACGTAGGCCTTAATCATCGAAGCCTCAAGTGCGCCCTCGCCCTTTGCCATCATGCGAGCAACCTCATAGGCAAACTGTCGAGCACCCTGAATGGTGATGGCCATGCGGCCGAGCTTGGCTTGAATGAGTTGGTAGTTGTGAATTGGCTCACCAAACACTGAACGATCAAGCGAATACTGCCGGGCCTCTTCGAGTGCGGATTGCATCACGCCGAGGGCCCGAGCGGCAGTCTGCAGCCGCCCATTCTCAAACCCTGCCATCTGGTAATAAAAACCCTTGCCGATGCCACTCTCTTCGCCGATGAGGTTCTCCTGGGGAACAAACCAGTTCTCGATGGCAATCTCGTAGGAGTGCATGCCGCGGTACCCGATGGTGTCGATTGGGCGACCTTCCATTTTTCCGGTGCCATGGTCACTTTCGGATGTGAGTTCAAAGCCATGGGCATCGCCGCGTTCTTTGGGCAGGATGAACATGGACAGTCCACGGTGACCAATGGACCGGTCGGGGTCGGTGCGAGCAAGCACCATCAGCACATCGGCGCGAGCGCCAAATGTGCACCAGGTCTTGACGCCATTGATCAGGTAGCCACCGTCAACCTTGGTAGCGGTGGTCTTGACCCCTGCCACATCTGACCCGAAGTCGGGCTCTGTGACTGCAACTGCATTCATGACATCGGCGTTAGCCAAGAGCGGCAGCCAGTGCAGTTTCTGAGCTTCGGTGCCACCTGCCTCTAGGGCGCGCGCCAAGATTTCGGGCCGAGTTACTAGCGAACCACCTGCACCTAAGGAGCCTCGAGAGAGTTCCTCAGTAGAAACCACCATGCCGATGTAGTCGGACTCGTCACCTGATGCGAACCCGCCGTACTCCTGTGAGATAGAGAGCCCGAAAGCGCCCATCTCAGCCAGACTGCTGATGATTTCTTCGGGTATATCGGAATTGTCCCGGTGGATGTGCTCGGCGATTGGGGCGAGTTTCTCTTCGGCGTATCGCCGGAACGTGTCTTGAACCATCTCGAAGTCACCAGACAGGTGCCGTGGACCATCAGTGTCGGCTAGCGCTGCCAGAAACTCTGGTGATCGGTACTCAGAAACGAAGTGTCGGACACCGTCGAGGGCGTCATCAGCAACGTTCCACTCCGACTCGCGGCCGAATACTTTGCCTGCAAGATCTGCGAGCACGTCTGCCGCGAAGGCGCAGCAGACACGGGCCTCGGTCTCCCCAAGCGCACCGTATGACAACAGGCCGCGAGCAGACATCACAGCCGCTGCAGCATGTGCAATGTCATAGGCCAAGACCTGGTTCTCGTCGATGCCGTCTGCGGCAAGTCTACCGATGCCAGCATCAAGCACCTTCTGTGCAATATCTAGAACCGCAGAAGCAGAGGTCAGGTCAATCGTCTCGTTCATGTGTTCATGTTACCGAGCAGTAATGAATTCAACCAAGCAGGTACTGCGCAAGTCCCTCGATAGGCAGGGGAGGGGAGATGCAGAAACCCTGAGCTCTATCGCAACCCAGCGAGCGCAGGGTCTCGAGGGTCTCTGCGGATTCGACTCCCTTGGCAGAGACCTTGACCCCAAGGGTGTGTCCCAGATCGATGAGCGCCTTCGCGAGGGTCTCGTCTCCGTTGTCGATCGCCGAAACAAATTCAGTCTGCATACTGAGCTCGTCGATCGGCAACTGGTAGACAAAGTTGAGCGACGCGCAGCCAATGCCAAAATTGTCAACGCCGATTCCGATCCCTAGGTCGTGGAGTTCCTGAAGTACCTTCTGAGTTCGATCCGGGCTGTGAGTGAGGTGGCGCTCGTTTAGTTCAAACCTCAGTAGCTGCGGGGTGAAGCCCGTCTCCGCAAGTAGCCTCGCCACCCAAGCCGAAAAATCTCGGTCCTGGATGAGTCGGTTCGACAAGTTGATCGTCACGCTGAGGTCCGGTCGGGAGTCAAAAGCACTGACATCTAACAGCGACCGTTCTGTGACGGTTCTGGTCAGTTGGTCAAGCACGCCACATACCTCGGCAAGTTGTATGAAATCCTTTGGGTGGAGCATGCCGAGCTCGGGGGGACCCCAACGAACGAGTGCCTCCACTCCCGTAATCCTTGAGGTTCTTAAGTCGAGTTTGGGCTGGTAGTGCACGAGCAGTGATTCGGTCACAACTGCCGATGGGAGTTCGCTCAGGAGCTGCGCTTTTGTTGTCAGCGACAAGCCGGTCGCTGTGCAATCTCGCACAATTCCTCCACCTTGGGCCTTTGCGGCGTACATGGCCTCGTCTGCATGAGTCTTTAGGCCGCGAGCGTCCGTGGCATCACGCGGGCAGAGTGCGATTCCCACACTTACGCTAATGACAAGCCGATAATTCTCGATCTCGAATGGCTGAGTGAGCAGGTCAAAGATCTTCTCTGCCACCACGTCGGCACGTCCAGCAGCATTTTCACCTGTGA
>WLLG01000305.1 GCA_009700815.1 Actinomycetota bacterium | reverse complement strand
GTTCCCATACGCCCTGCCATACGGACACCCTTGAACACGCGTGCTGGTGTTGCACACTGCCCAATAGCACCTGGCTTGCGGTGTACTCGGTGGGCACCGTGGGATGCGGGCATGCCCTTGAAACCGTGGCGCTTCATGACGCCGGCAAATCCCTTGCCCTTGCTAGTAGCAGTGACGTCGATCAATTCACCTGCCTCGAACAACTCGGCACTGAGCTCTTGGCCAACTTGGTACTCAGAGGTGTCATCGATGCGGAGTTCAACAAGCTTGACTCCGGGCTCGACTCCAGCCGCTGCGAACTGCCCGGCCTTGGGCTTGGTGAGTTTGCGAGCATCACGATGCCCGTACGTCACCTGCAAGGCGCTGTATCCGTCACGTTCTTGGGTGCGCAGTTGCACCACACGGGCTGGCGTTACGCGCAGCACGGTGACGGGCACGACGTTATTGTCGGCGTCCCAGATCTGGGTCATGCCCAGCTTCTCTCCTACGATTGCTTTCTTCGCCATGGTGGCTTCGTCCTTTGGCGTGGTCGATCGGCTACTTCTCTTTGAGGCTCAAGAACCTCTCCGGAAAGATGCCGCTCACGCGGGCGCTCCGCACAGGAAACCCTGGCGGAGCGACGTTTCGGTTGTGCCGTGCGGTTCCTATCAAGAATTGCTTCTCTTTAGGCCTACTCGGACGTCGATTGATGCGGGCCCCATTTCGCCCTAAGACCAGTGCGGAGTGCGCACCTTGCTGTGAGACTTGCCGGGGATTGAATCACATAAGCAGATGACTGCTCATGACGACTGGTTGAACTTAGCAGTGACCGGTGAAGGATCCAAATCCAATGTTGCGACTCTGCAACACCGGAGTTCTGGCAACACGGGACTCCTGTAGCTCAGAACAGGTTATGCGTCTTGAATCTTGATCTCGATATCTACTCCAGCAGGAAGATCTAAGCGCTGAAGCGAGTCCACCGTTTTGGGGCTGGGCTCAATAATGTCGATGAGGCGCTTGTGGATGCGCATCTCGAAGTGCTCACGTGAATCCTTGTCCTTGTGGGGCGAGCGGATCACGGTAAATCGGTGCTTCTCTGTTGGGAGTGGCACTGGTCCCCGAATCTTTGCACCCGTGCGAGTCACGGTCTCAACAATTTTTTGTGTCGACTGATCGATGACCTCATGGTCGTATGCCTTCAGGCGGATTCGGATTTTCTGTTCTACTGCCACTGAAACTCGCTTCTACATGAGCGGCCCGTGTCGGGCCGGATGTCATCGACTGTCAAGGAACGACTCGGTTTTCCGAGCGGGCTCACTCTAGCGGGAGGGTTCCCTCCAACGCCAGACGAACAAGAATGGGGCACCCGATTGGGCGCCCCATTGTTGCACTTCGACTCATTTTCTTAGCTGTTGTTACTGAGCAACAACAACCAAGGAACTGATGTAATTACTTCAGGATCTTGGTAACGCGACCAGCGCCCACGGTACGGCCACCTTCACGGATAGCGAACTTCAAGCCGTCATCCATGGCGATAGGAGCAATCAGCTCGACTGTGACGGGCGTGTTGTCGCCGGGCATGCAGATTTGCGTGTCCTCTGGAAGCGTGATGGTTCCTGTCACGTCAGTGGTCCGGAAGTAGAACTGTGGACGGTAGTTGGACTGGAAGGGCTTGTGACGGCCGCCTTCTTCCTTGGTCAGGACGTATACCTGAGCCTCGAAATCAGTGTGGGGGGTAATCGACCCAGGCTTGGCGAGCACTTGACCGCGCTGCACCTCTTCTTTGTCGATGCCACGAAGCAACGCTCCGATGTTGTCGCCAGCTTGACCCTCATCGAGCAGCTTGCGGAACATCTCAACACCAGTACAGGTGGTCTTTTGGGTTGCCTTGAGACCGACGATCTCGAGGTCGTCGCCAGTGTGAACGATCCCCTGCTCAACCTTGCCGGTCACCACGGTGCCACGGCCAGTAATCGAGAACACGTCCTCGATTGGCATCAGGAATGGCTTATCAAGCTCACGCTCAGGCTCTGGGATGAAGGTGTCGACAGCCGCCATGAGTTCCATAACGGCGTCCATCGCTGCTTCATCACCCTCGAGGGCTTTGAGTGCCGATACCCGGATGACGGGTGTGTCGTCGCCTGGGTACTCGTACACGTCGAGCAGTTCGCGAACTTCCATCTCGACGAGCTCAATGAGCTCCTCGTCATCGACCATGTCGACCTTGTTGAGTGCAACGACAATTGCCGGCACGCCAACCTGACGAGCAAGCACAACGTGCTCACGAGTCTGAGGCATGGGGCCGTCTGCTGCGGAGACCACAAGAATTGCGCCATCAACCTGGGCAGCACCCGTGATCATGTTCTTGATGTAGTCAGCGTGACCAGGCATGTCGACGTGGGCGTAGTGACGAAGTTCCGTCTCGTACTCCACGTGTGACACGTTGATGGTGATACCGCGCTCGCGCTCTTCTGGAGCCTTATCGATATCTTGGAAGTCAGTGGCCGAGTTGCCGGGAACGCGGTCAGCGAGTGTCTTTGTGATTGCGGCCGTCAGCGTTGTCTTTCCGTGGTCGATGTGTCCCATCGTTCCCACGTTGACGTGTGGCTTCGTGCGCTCGAACTTCTCCTTGGCCATGTGTGGCTTGCCTTTCGTGACTTCTTTTACATGAGTTGGTGGTTAATTAGGTGACCTTGCAACTCAATGAGTCGCTGCCATCTCTGGCTTGGTCGCGTCACCGAGCGACTTTTGGGCCACTGCGGTTTATTGATCCGACCGAGCACTAGAGGATAGTGCCTGCCGGAGGTTACTAGATCATTGACCGGTTACTCGCGCCACGATCTCTTCTTGAACGTTTCGAGGTGTTTGCTGATAGCTATGGAACTGCATCGTGTAGTTCGCACGACCTTGCGTCTTTGAACGCAGGTCCGTTGAGTACCCGAACATCTCGGCGAGCGGAACCTCGGCGGAGACCACCTGCAGGTTTCCGCGCTGCTCCATCTTGCCGACTTTACCGCGACGTGAATTCAGGTCGCCGATGACATCTCCCATGTACTCCTCTGGGGTCACGACCTCTACGGCCATGATGGGCTCGAGTAGCACTGGTGTGGCTTTACGGACGGCTTCTTTGAAGCCCATCGTGCCAGCAATCTTGAATGCCATTTCTGAAGAGTCAACGTCGTGGTAGTCGCCATCAAGCAGGCGGACCTTGATGTCCACCATGGGGAAACCAGCGAGCGTACCCGTGGTCATTGCATCGGAAACACCGTGGCCGACTGAAGGGATGTATTCCTTCGGAATTCGACCACCAGAAATTTCGTCTGCGAACTCGTAACCACCGCCGGGGCCAGACGGCTCGATAGCAATGATGATCTTGGCGTACTGACCGGTTCCACCAGTCTGCTTCTTGTGCAGGTAGGTGTGGCTGTCAATGACCTTGGTGATGGTTTCACGGTAGGCCACCTGGGGCTTACCCACTGTTGCTTCTACTCTGAACTCTCGCATCATGCGGTCAACGAGGACCTCGAGGTGCAACTCGCCCATGCCCGAAATCAGGGTCTGACCAGTTT
>WLLG01000304.1 GCA_009700815.1 Actinomycetota bacterium | reverse complement strand
GACCTGCGTGTCGGACTCAACTCGAGCAATCTGGACTCCTGCTGGTGCAGGTATGCGGGCAGACTGGACAGTTGCGCATGACAGGTCCACTGCAATCCCCTGCCGTTCATACCCTATCGATTCCGCAAGACAGAGCGCTGCTGTCCACCGCAGGTCCACGCCGCTAAAGACGCCCACTGGCCTCGCCCCGCCGACGACCAACTGAGTGACTTCGTTCTTTTGGGCCCACCTCTCACCGGCAAGGAGCAACTGCCGTGCCAGTCCGCGCCTTCGGCGACTGGGATGAGTCACGAGCAGTTCGACCCGAGCCACCCGGTGCAGCTCTGAACTGGTCGGTGAGGCCGCATCGAGGATCCTAAAAACCGCACAGGCCATGTGGTCATCAGTTCCGAGTACCACGCTTGGTTCCGCTTCGCCCGGAAGAAAGCACAACTCAAGGTCGTCTTCGCTTAGTGCACCCTGATCAAATCCGAGTTGGCAAAGCGAGAGCATGGCTCCGAGCTCGCTTGGCTGCCAGACGCGAATTTTTATCCCGGATGACGACTCATGCGGATCTCCTGGGAGCGCTGTATCCACAGTGTCAGGAGCGCCCGGGAATTCCAGCAAACAAATCGTTTTCGGGCAGGTCGGACTCAACCAGAGATTGCGCAAGGACGTAATCGTCGAACGGGTGCGCATCTCTAGCGACTTCAGTGGGCAACCCAAACCAGAATTTCTCCGTGGGGTCTACCTGAGTGGCATGGGCAATCAGGGCTTTTTCTCGCACCTCATAAAAATCGCCGATCTCGACGCGGGTGGTGATTCGATCCGTTGTTTCTAGGGCTTCGAGTCGTTCCAGCCAGTCCCCTGCAAAAGGCGACTCAAGGCCAAGCTCTACAAACTTGCTATGAAGCGCAAGAATTCTCTCTTTGGACCATTCGGTGTAATACAGCTTGAGTGGCTGCCAAGGTTTGCCAGCGTCTGCATACCACTCGGAGTCTCCCGCCCGAGCAAAGGCCGGCAGTGTGATCTCGTGCACCTTCAGGTGATCAGGGTGGGCGTAGTGCTGCTGGTCATCGCCGTAGGTAACAATGACTTGTGGCTTATCACGACGAATAATCCGAACTAGGCGCTCCACAGCTTCATCAAGTGGTGCATTCCAGAAATTGTCTGGACGAGAGTTGGTCTCCGAATCGGGCATGCCCGAGTCGTGATACCCGAGCATGTCAACCGTGTCGTAGCCAATAATTTCTGCAGCCGTTGCGAGCTCATCGAGTCGAACCTGAGCCAGGTTCTCACGTACCTCAGGGCGATCCATTGCTGGATTAAGAATGTCCCCAGCCTCGCCACCAGTGCAGCAGACCAGCGTGGACAGAATTCCCTCGGAACGGTATCTGGCAATGCTCGGTGCACCCTTCGATGACTCATCATCTGGATGAGCGTGAACAGTGAGGAGTCGAAGTGGGGAGGAAGCAGTCACGGGCTTGAGGTTAGTAGTCGCATTGCAGGCCCATGCGACGGGCAATCAGCTGGCGGCCGAGATGAGCCTTAGCGAGCTGCGCCGGATCGCGAGACAGACAGCGGAACAAGGCTGAACTCTCCCGTGGGGTCATCCTCGTCTTCGACCACGGCCCACCCACATAATTCGGCTAAGCGAACCCGTCCCTCTTGGGGGCCCGAAGCTATGAGTTCATCCAGAGGCTCGATGACCACGGATCCACGAGGTCGATAGATGTAGCGATTGTCTCTTCGAACTGCGAGGACCTGAAACCCCGGTTCAATATCGAGTTGCAACTCTGCAAGGCTGCACCCAGCAACCGAGGAGTCAGCAGATACGGGAACCTGAGTTGCTACGACATCGGCCTCGCCAAGTGCGAGCTTCACAATCGGATGAAACCCTCGATCATCGGTGATGAGCCACACCATTTGCGCTGCCTGGTCTCCGAGTTCTTCTGCTGCGGAAGCCAATTGCAGCAGCCCGCGCAGGGGTGCTGGATCTACGTCCTTCTTTGCAGCCCGCAAAACCCAGAGCTGCAGGTGGTCCTTCATCTCATCAAGGCGCTCCGCCAAGTGCCGCACTTCTGCCGCTAAGCCATTGTCCCTCAAGGCAAGCGCCGAATAGGCAAGGCCAACGGCTGCCTCTGAGGTGTTCTTCATCTCGACGAGCACATCAACGGCACGGTCAAGGTCAGTCAGCGCTCCAGCGGGCGCACTCATGGGCGGATCCCAGGTGGGTGCCGCTGCGAGCTCATGAAGGCGCACGATTCCCGCCGGCGAACCCCGAAGAAACAACACGTCGCCCGGCACGACAACAAAGTCACCATCTATCTCATCGATCATCCAAGAGCGATCACGCCGAATCGCCACTACTCGCATGCCGCACTGAATGGTGATTTCAAGATCTTTGAGCGGGCGATGCGCCATGTGTGAACCCTCGCGGATCCAGACACGATGAGAGACCTCTTCAGCGTTCGACAAATCACTGATCAGTTCGTTCGGAATTCCCAAACGGTGCGTCACGATTCGAGTTACGTCTACTGCAGCATTGGCAATGCTCTCAATCGCCGAGATGATCTGCAGGACCGAAGCCATCCCCTCCGCCTCGGCTGGGCGCCTGACTGCCATGATGCAGACCGCCCTCATGTCTTGCACTAAGTCGTTCATGCGCTCTTCAAGTTCAGCGACCTCATCGGCCATGCCGGGATCGTTGAAATACACAGCCGCATAGGCCAGATCGACCATGATCTCCGAGGTATCTTTCGCCTCGGCGAGCATGGCCCGCAAACTTCGGGGTCGGTCATCCATAAGAAGTCCTTTTAGGATAGGCCCTCTGGGACCCGAGATGACTCTTTCTTCTGCATTTCGGCAGAATCAGGGCGTTAGACCACGACCGCCAGTTGACGCGATTCGACAAGAAGATGTCCCTCGGCGTCAAAGATTTGACCGTGCTCAATCAGGTAGCCATCCTGAGCGAGCGGGCTTTCGAACAGAACAAAACAAAACTCTTCGGGGTCTTTGGGAAGCCCGCGGAAATGAATGGTCAAGTCAATAGTTGGCACCATAAGAGGTTCGCGAACGCGGCTAAAGATGGGAGGTAGCCATGCATCGGTCATAGCCGTCAGAGCTACGGCATCAATGGGTTCACCCCCCGCTGGTCGAAGCCAGCCACCAGTCCGCGCTAGCGACTCCCCCGAAGGCAGCGGCTGAAATGGGTGCTCGCCAATCACCCAGCGTTGCTCATAGTGGACTCGCATAGGAACATCGCGATCAGGGTCAAGGTCTTCTTCAGCGATGGCCTCTGCAGCCGGCACGGCAGTTCCATCTGCAAGAAGCGGTAGCCCCTGCAATTCATTAAAACTCAGCGAGGACTCCCGGGGCTCTGCCAGCACTGCAATGGCAATCACTAAGAGCACACCGTTTTGGGTCATTCGTGCTGACAGGTTCGACACGGTTCGGCCCGTGCGTTCAACAACCACTTCAATCTCAACTAACCCTTCTTTGGGCACGCGCAAGAACTGCAGACTGATCGACCGGGGTGCTCGGCTTGGCTCATTGACCTCCTCACAGATTGCTCGCAAGATAATTGCT
>WLLG01000303.1 GCA_009700815.1 Actinomycetota bacterium | reverse complement strand
GGCTAACGCAGTTGCAGCTAGCGCAGTTGCAGGAATTTTTCCCAGAGTCGCTCTACTGCAGACGTTGCTGTGATCTCTCCTTGTTGAACCGCAGCTTCAAGGCGGAGCAGTTCGGTGCGTACTTCGGGAAGCGATCGCAGATCGTCGCGTAAACGGTCATCAAGCATGGAGTTCAGCCAGCGAACCTGCTGCGAGCTTCTGCGAGTCTCAAGCTCGCCCGATGCGCCCATCTTGGTTCGGTGGATGGTGATCTGCTCCCACAGCGCGTCGAGTCCCTCGTTGGCCAATCCGGAACACAGCAGCACAGGCGGGGTCCAATTGGGCGAAGCGGGAGTCATCAGGTGCAAAGCCCCGCGGTAATCAGCGGCGGCAAGCTCGGCTCGCTGACGGTTGGCGCCATCTGCTTTGTTTACAGCGATCATGTCGGCCATTTCTAGGATCCCCTTCTTGATCCCTTGTAAGTCATCACCCGCCCCGGAGATCATGAGCACCAAGAAGAAGTCCACCATCTCAGCGACCATCGTCTCTGACTGACCCACCCCAACCGTCTCGACAAGTACCACGTCGAATCCTGCGGCCTCGCAGACCAGAATGGTCTCTCTAGTTGCCCGAGTCACTCCACCCAACGTCGTTCCTGCGGGAGACGGCCGGATGAACGCTGCTGGATCTACTGCAAGACGCGCCATTCGAGTCTTATCGCCCAGAATCGAACCGCCAGTGCGAGAACTGCTTGGATCAACTGCAAGCACAGCCACGCGATGACCAAGCTGAGTCAAGTTGATTCCAAGCTGATCGATGAAGGTCGACTTCCCTACTCCCGGCACACCAGTAATGCCGACGCGTATCGCTCCACCGCTATGGGCAAGAAGTTGTTCGAGTACTTGCTGCGCTACAACTCGGTGCTGCAAATTCTTGCTCTCTAAGAGCGTGATCGTTTGGGCGAGCACAGCCGTATCTCTGCGGAGCACTCCATCGACATAGGCATCAGCAGAGTCGGGAAGAGACATTTACGCTAAGTTACTAGGACCCGATTGAAAAAGGTCTCAACCCCGATAACTCATGAGCAGAATCTCACTTGAACAGCGGCGCGAGAGCTATTTAGACATCGGATGCACGCTGCTAGAGGAGTCCTACCACTCAGCAGTACCCAACGCAGGTTTGGCGCTATCGCAGGTGAAGCTCGCCGATGTGGCGGACCGATGCGGGGTCACCAAAGGTGCGCTCTATCACCTGTGGGGTTCCCAAGAGCAGTACTGGGACGACTTATTGTCGTATCTAGTCCGAACCAACACGCTCTTTGGGGCTACCGAACTTAGAGCCGCTTTCACCGAGATGTACCAAGAGAATGGGCCGCCGCCGACTGTTCGGAAGTTCGCCAACGCCATATTCGACAGCCTCTCAACGAGCCAGGCGTTTGTTCACAATGTCAGCCTGTTCTCGTACCTAGCCGACCAAGAGGTTCACGACAGCTTTGTAGCTGAGTTCGAAGGATCCATTGCCCTAGAGACCCCAATTCTAGAGGCCGTGATCTCTGAGACAAACAGAAAACTGGTCGAGCCCCACACGTTGGTTGAGCTTATTGTGGCCATGTCAGCGCTTCTTCAAGGACTGTGCCTGCAGCGGCGACTCGGGGAGGAACGTACTACCGACCTAGTCACCCAAGGCGAAGGCCGTTTGACCCTGTTTGCAGCGGGTGTTGAAGCTCTCATCCTGAGCTATACCGAGCCGCAGGACCCAACGGCAAACCAGACTGTCCACCCAACCGACACCCCAGGAGTATTAGAGGTTGCGTTGGACTTTGGATCAGGGGAACCGAGCTGATGGCCAGACAAACCGCTGAAGAGCGCAAGCTTGAGTACCTCAAAGCCGGCGAGAATATACTGACCGACTTCTCACCTGAGCAGGCGGGATTAATCGCTGTGGAAGCGCTTGCGAACGTCAAGGTTTCCGATGTTGCGGAGCGGGCAGGTGTCACCAAAGGCGCTGTGTATCACATCTGGCCAACCCAAGAACTCTTTCGAAAAGACCTTCTGCAGCGACTTTTGCAGCAGAACCATCAGTTAGCTGTGACCAGAATGCTCGAGTTAGTCGAGACAGCCCAGCAGAGTAATGGCGACCCAACAGAGGCCATGAGCCACCTGGCAGGTTTTCTGTTCGACTCCCTCAAGGATGACCCTGCGTTCTTTGCTCGATTCAATTTTTATGTCTATACGGGCAACCCAGAGATTCGGGCGATTCTGGCGGCTGAGGAAGACCAGACCTATGAGGACTTTGGACCATATATCGATCTCTACCTAAAGGTTCTCGGCAGGCGCTTTCGGACACCGTTTACTACCCGAGCTTTTCTCACTACTACCGGCGCGCTGCTTCACGGATTGTGCATGCGGTATCGAATCTCACCTGAGCTCACCGATGTTCCCCTCGGCGCAGAAGAAGAAGCAATCAACATGTACGCCTTTGGGTTTACCTCGATACTCGATCAGTTCAGCGAAGAGATACCCGGATAGCCCAACTTTTCTGCAAGCTGATCAATCAGATCGCTAGCAGCAGTGTGGATAACCGTCCCCGGCGGGAAGACAGCAACTGCGCCTGCCGCTAGAAGCTCGTCGTAGTCCTGTGGCGGGATCACGCCACCGACCACAATCATGATGTCGGGACGTCCGAGAGCCGCAAGCTCTCGCTTGAGCTCGGGCACCAGCGTCAGATGACCAGCGGCTAACGAAGAGGCTCCGACCACGTGAACGTCGGCTTCAACAGCCTGGCGGGCTGCCTCTGCGGGAGTCTGAAAGAGCGGACCAATGTCTACGTCCCAGCCCAAGTCCGCAAAAGCTGAAGCAATGACTTTTTGACCGCGGTCATGACCATCTTGGCCCATCTTGGCCAACAGAATTCTGGGACGGCGCCCATCGGCGGCCTCGAAAGCATCAACCTTGCTCCGCACCTGATCCACAATGCCTCCTCGGTCGCCTAGTTCACCCCGGTAGACACCAGAAATCGAGCGAATCTCTGCACGATGCCGGCCGTAGACCTTCTCAAGCGCATCGCTGATTTCGCCCACACTAGCCATGGCTCTTGCTGCAACTACCCCGAGTTCCAACAAGTTGCCTTCACCGGAACCGGCTGCATTGGTCAAATCGTCCAGAGCAGCCTGTGTTGTGGGTTCGTGTCGCTCGGCGCGCAAGCGTCGCAATTTCTCGATCTGCCCGGCACGAACCGCCGAATTATCAATCTTCAACACATCAATCTGCTCATTCAGGTCAAGGCGGTATTTGTTCACCCCAATCACGGGTTGCTGGCCTGAGTCGATCCGCGCCTGGGTACGAGCAGCAGCCTCTTCGATGCGAAGCTTGGGAATGCCAGCCTCGATTGCTTGAGCCATACCGCCTGCCTCTTCGACCTCACGAATGTGACCGAGCGCTCGTTGAGCAATGTCATATGTGAGTCGCTCGATGAAGTAACTCCCACCCCACGGATCAATCACCTTTGTGGTGTTTGACTCCTGCTGCAGGAATAACTGTGTGTTACGCGCAATCCGTGCAGAAAAATCAGTCGGCAAAGCAAGCGCCTCATC
>WLLG01000302.1 GCA_009700815.1 Actinomycetota bacterium | reverse complement strand
CGGCCTACACGCACCACAAACCCTTGACACCACCCCGACAAATCAGTACAAACAAAACCCCACCCAAAACCCACCCCACTGACACAACAACTGACACAACCCAAAACACCAAAAACCCACTCATAGCACCTGAGTGAGCAGTTGAGTAAACGGGTATGTGACTGCACAGCCTCGGAGTTTCGGGTATGTGCCAGCCGGGGCCATGTGGGCCTGCACTACGGATGGAACCACCCGCAGTGAGAGGGGTCCTCAGGAACTCAACGAGCAACTCTGGCTAGCAGTGCGGGGCGTACTGCTCTTCGTCAGTCATGACCAGCCGGATGCTGGGTGAGTTCGCTATTGAACTGCTCCCGGATCCGGAGGAATTGGGGTCGGGCCTCGGTTCAAATTGGCTCCGAGGCCTCGAGGCGGCCATCTGAGATCGCCTGCCGGAAGGCTTTGAAGTCCTCGAGGTTCTGTGCTGCGTAGTTCTCAGAGAAGGTGGTGATCGCCCGGTCCAGCGATGCGCCGGTGCCGCAGTAAGCGCTGATGGCTGCAGCGTCACCGGAGCGGGCGTGCCCACGGGCGAGGGTCATCCCGCACAAGCGTGCGTAAAATTCGAGCCCCGTCGGGGTGCTCTCCTCCACCTCGAAGGATCCCTTCCAATCGCGGAGCTGTCGTAGGTAGAAGTCGGCATGAGCCGGGCCGCTGCTCTTGGTCCAGCCCAAGAAGCTGTCGCTCTGGGCCTGGATGAGCCGTTGGCCCTCGACGACCCGGCGCCCATGGTTGTCGTATTCACTCCGAAGCAACTGCTCCTCGAGTACCGAGGGACCGGCCTCTTTGGCCTGCAGGAATAGTGGGTCATGGTCGTCGCGGCCCTTGAGTAGGAGGATGACGCAGCGGGTGCCGACACTACCTACCCCAACAACCTTCAGTCCGACATCGACTAGTTCATACCGCTCAAGGAAGTGGCGTCGGTGGTCCTCTAGCGTCTGCTTATAGTCGGCGAACGCCTGGATCGCCGCAGCCTCCAGAGCCGGCGCCGCGTCTTGGTCGGGCAGGTCAAGCATGCGGAGCAACAGGGGCGCGTCCGTTCGGATCCGGTACTCGCCGTTGACGACCTCCGCAAGCTTCGACAGGGCCTGCAGGCTGGTCTTGCGAGTGGCGCGGCGCTGGAAGCGATCGAGCGCATTGTCTAGTAGCTTGCGGTTCAGGCCGCTCTCTCCACGCAGGTCATCGATGGTGACGTGGTCGTACCACAGGTCCAGCAACCCCATCTCGGCGAATCCGGCCATCGCTTGGCGATACGCCGAAGCGGCGGCCGAGGTAGTAGTCCGACACTGCCGAGGGGTGAAGCCCATGTGCTGACCGGCGATCATGAAGCTGGCAGCGAGACGCTTGAGGTCCCATTCCCATGGCCCGGGTAGCGTTTCGTCGAAGTCGTTCTGATCGAAGACCAGTTGGCGCTCTGGTGACGCGTAGGCGCCGAAGTTCGACAAGTGAGCATCACCGGACAGCTGCACCTCAAGTCCCGAGGTCGGGGTCGACGCTAGGTCGACTGCCATGATCCTTGCCGCGCCACGGAAGAACGTGAACGGCGAGACTTGCATCCGGGCGCGACGCACCGGCATGAGCCACGGCACACGACCCGAGTTCTGGTCCTCGAGCAGCGCGACCGGATCGGGGCGGTCCGCTGACGGCTGCCAGTCGGCGTGTGAGGAACGCGGCGCCCTTGAGCGGCCAGCCTTACCGCGCTCGGTGCGTTCGGCCATGGTCATCCGAACTGTCATCTTCGCTCCTCGTGGTCTGCGGTGGTCTGGCTCGTTGGAGAACAAAGAATCTTAATCGTTATCAGGAGACGGCAGAGATGGGAACTGGCGAGCAGGGTCCGCAATGCGGACCCTGCTTGCCAGTGGGTTACCAACTTCTTGGCCTCCCGCCCCGGCCTACACCCAAAAGCCGCTGAATCCCCTGCGATTGCAGGGGATTCATGTGAGTACCCCCAACGGGATTCGAACCCGTGCCGCCACCTTGAGGGTCTCCCAAGGTGGCGGCGGTGGGACTCAGCGGACGTAGACGGGCGAGGTTTCGGGGTTCTCCGGACACCGCGAACGGCAGCGGGCATCCCGGGTCGGAGCGGCCGCGGGATATTCGCGGGATGGAACCGCTGGCGGGGATTGCATTCCGAGCCGCGCATAGGCGCGTTCGCTCACCTCCGATTCCGAGGGAACGAGCGTCAGCCAACATCGACGAGTGCAACTCCCGACTGACGGGAATCGGTTCTCCGACCCTTGAACACCGCTTGACTTCGCACGCCGGCTCAGAAGGGGTGTCCAAGGTCGTCAACCTCAGCGGCCAGTCGTGTAGCCGTCAACGTCGACGCGGAATTTGCGCCATAACCGCCAACCCGTGCATGACCGGTATCATCATGTTGTGAAGCAGGCGACGTACGCGGTGCAGGACAATCACGCATTTTGGGAAGGGCGCTCGCTTCGCGCATGGACCGACGTTCTCGTCGATACCTTGGTCGCGGAGTTCGATCCAGTCAGCATCATCCTGTTCGGCTCACTCGCAACAGAATCGGACGGACCGGATTCCGACATTGATCTTCTCGTCGTGTTGGACGATGCACCACTGGCTGATCGTCGCCGCACGATGGTTGAGATGCGGCGCGTCACGCGGGGCGTCGCCGCACCACATGATCTTCTCGTCACGAGTATCGCCGACTTCGAGCGCAACTCAGCGAGGCCGGGCACGACCGAGTACGAACCAGCCCAGCATGGCGTAGCGGTGTATGAGCGCGTTGCCGCCTGACGAGCCGACACCGGCCCAGCGCTGGTTCGCTCTCGCCGAAGAGGACCTCGCAGCGGCGCGGGTCTTAATCGCCGACGGTTCCGCTGGGTTGCGTATCGCCGGATTCCTCGCTCAACAAGCGGCGGAGAAGGCTCTCAAGGCGGGCTTGTTCGCTGCGCTGCTCGGAGCGCCGAGAATTCACTGACTGAACCAACTGCTTTCTCGCTACCCGACCGCTAGCGCACCGAGAGTCGATGTCGACGATCTCGACATGCTCGACCCATGGGTGATCGACGGACGCTATGCCGCTGATCTCCCAAAATTGCCCGCCGATCTCGCCGAGCAGACTCTGCTGAGGGTGACGGCGCCGCAAATTCGTCTACCCCATGATTCTGAGGTTCTCAGCCAGCTGCCCGATACCGTCGCAGGAGCAATGAACCCGCTCCCCGCCACTACGAAACTCGTCTTCTCACGCCTCCGATGGGTATTCGCCACCGGCGATCAACGCGACGCCGAATTCCTCGCGCTACGCCATCTGCTACCCAAAAGCCGCTGAATCCCCTGCTATTGCAGGGGATTCGTTTGAGTACCCCCAACGGGATTCGAACCCGTGCCGCCACCTTGAGAGGGTGGAGTCCTAGGCCGCTAGACGATGGGGGCCTATGCACCCTGGATTGCTCCAGAGATCTTGTTGCTGGCTTGCTAGCTCGGGGGGGAGGACTCGAACCCCCAATAACTGGACCAGAACCAGTTGTGTTACCGATTACACCACCCCCGAAGGTGATGGCATCCCGAAGCATGCG
>WLLG01000301.1 GCA_009700815.1 Actinomycetota bacterium | reverse complement strand
GAAGATCTAGTGGGTGTTCGCCTCTTCGAATCACTCTTTCCGGGCCATCCCCTTGGACGAGAGGTGCTCGGGACTAGCCGAACCGTAGAAACAATCCGGCGTGATCAGATCGCGGGTTTCTTTGAGGATTGGTACCAGAGCCACAACCTAGTTGTAACTGGCGCAGGGGATGTCGATCACTCGGTACTCGTTGCTGCGGTTGAGTCTGTGTTTCCTGAGCATCGTGCCGGCACTGCACCGCAACGGATTGCCCCCAAGGAGCAAGTTGAGTCTGTGCTGACAGAGACTAGGTCGGGGGAGCTGGTGCACTTGGCTTTCGGCTGGAGATGCGGTGGGGTGAACGACACCGACAGGTTCGCCCTTGCACTGTTGAACCACGTGTTCGGAACAGGTCCCTCGAGTCGTCTGTTTCAACAAGTTCGGGAAGAACGTGGACTGACCTACTCCATCTCTTCTGGAGTCTCTCAGTTCAGCGATGCTGGTGCGCTCTCTGTTCAGTGCGCCACAAGTCCCTCCAAGGCTGCGCAACTGATTGCAGTGGTGACTGAGCTAGTAGAGGACCTCTGCAGCGTTGGTATAACTGCCGAGGAGTTGTCCCGGGCAAAGCGATCGATCCGAGGCGGCGTGTTGCTAGGAATCGAAGACTCTGGGGCAAGGGGCGCCCGGCTCGGGATCTCTGAGACTCTGCGAGGTAGCGTGACGCCCCTTGATGAGCATCTCAATTCGATCGACTCCGTTACCCAAGAGCAGGTGCTCCTTGCGGCTCAACGGGTGCTCGGCTCTGGGACAGTTTTGGCAGCAGTGGGACCCGCTTCGCAAGGCGCCGCAGAGGGGCAGTTGGGGTCAGCTATCGAGGGCCTTGAGCATCTCGTTTAGCCCTAGGAGATCTGGGGATTACCTATCGGATCCTCTGAGTCCAGATCGGCTCGCTCGACCTCATCGCGACTGACTCCCAGAATAAAGAGAATCGCATCCAAATAAGGAACGTTCACTGTTGTGTCGGCAGCGAGCTGCACCACAGGTTTGGCGTTGAAGGCAATACCGAGACCAGCAGCGCCGAGCATGTCCAGGTCGTTCGCCCCATCGCCCACGGCCACAGCTTGGCTAACCGGAATGCCCTCTTCTTGAGCAAACAGCCTGAGTAGTTCAGCCTTGCGTGCACGGTCCACCACTCTGCCAAGCACCTGCCCCGTCAGCTTTCCATCTTGTATCTCAAGCTGGTTCGCCTCGGCGTGGTCGAGGTCCAACTCGGAAGCTAAGTCATCGGTGAAGTGCGTGAAACCACCAGAGACAATCCCAACGCTGTAACCGAGTCGTTTGAGAGTGCGCACAAAAGTTCGTGCGCCAGGGGTGAGTCGCATAGCGGACTTGGCTCGATCGAGCGCAGACTGATCGAGGCCTCTGAGCAGCAGAACCCGTTGACGTAAAGCCAACTCAAAGTCGAGCTCCCCGGACATTGCTTGTGCTGTCAGTTCTTGAACCTGGTCCAAACAACCGGCTTCGGTTGCTAAGAGTTCAATCACCTCGTCCTGAATCAGCGTGGAATCAACATCAAGGACGACCAAGCGCTTTGCGCGGCGCTCAATACCTTCGGGCTGGACTGCAATATCTAGGCGGCGTGCGCTGGCGACCTCGCCAAGAAGCCGTCGAAGCACCTCTGGTTTTGCTCCTGATGCACGAAACTCGTAGGCATAGACGGGGTAACGGGCAAGCCGAACAATTCGATCGATGTTTCCGCCCGCTGCAGCGATACCAGCTGCCACAGCTCCGAGTTCTTGGGGGGATAACGCAGTCTCAAGCTCGTGGCCTAACACGGTGACTGCCTCTACAGCACCCTTTTCTGTAGACGCCGAGGGCACCGAGTCAACATGAATACGCAGCTTGAACTGATGTGCGAACTGATCGAGTGCCTGGACAAGAGCGTCGGGATGTAGGGGTGTATCAATGACTGCGGCCAGGGTCAGGTGGCCGCGCAGTAGCACTTGTTCAAGATCTTGGATCTGAGCATCGACCTGGCTCAAGGTAATCATGAGCTCAGTTGTGATCCCGGGCGTATCGGGTCCAGAGACACGAATAAGCAGCACATCATCCAAGCGCAGTTCCGTGGAACTGAGCTCGACACCAATGCCGACGGCATCCGATGGGAAATCTGGACCTAGGGGATTGGCGTTCATGGGGGCTACGGTACGACGCTCAACCTAGTGAGGGCGAGATGGGCCACAACAAGCACCGGAATTGGGTGGCCCTGAACTCGCACAACAGTCAGAGAGGGTCCGATGGGTCTTGTAGCAGTGGATCATATTGATGAATCAATCCGCGTCCTGCGCTTGAACCGCCCCGAACGACTGAATGCTTTGTCGATCGACCTTGCAGTTGAACTTGATGAGGCTTTAGCTCAGCTTGGGGCAGACAATCTTGTGCGCATCGTAATTCTGACTGGAACCGGTCGAGCGTTCTGTTCGGGGCTCGACCTGAAGGACTACGGAATCATCCCAAACATTGACAACTTGTCTGTTCATCGGATCGCAACTCGTTCCATGAGCATCTATTCGCAGATCACCCGAAGGTTGCGATCCATTCCGCAGCCCGTCATTGCCGCAGTGAACGGCCCCGCCTTTGGTGGGGGGATGTGCGTTGCACTGGGAGCGGATCTGCGTATTGCATCGGAGTCAGCTGAATTCAACGCAACTGGAATAGTCAACGGGTTGACCTCGGCAGAGATGGGAGCTGGTTGGATCCTGCCCCGCTTGATTGGGGGCGCGAACTCCAATGACCTACTTCTGACGGGTCGGCGTGTTGATGCGGCCGAGGCACTTCGCATGGGACTGGTATCGAGAGTTGTCCCAGATGAAGAGTTGCTGGCCGAGGCAATTCAGATGGCACAGGCCATGGCAAAGTTCTCGCATTATGGCCTTGAAGCCACCAAGCAGTCACTCTGGGTGGAACAAGAGATCTCGAGCCTCGCAGCGGCAATCGAGTTTGAGGACCGGAACCAACTCATGGCCGGATTCACCAACAACTTGCCAGAGGCCATTCGTGCCTTTGATCGAGGACTCGAACCCGAGTACTTAGATGAGCCACGCCGAGACCTATTTGAAGGCAGCTGAACGTTCGCAGATGAGCACACCCTCGAGCCGTAGAATGATGTCATGACAATCAACGTGGGAGTTTTTGGTGCCGGCGGACGCATGGGGTCCACCGTCTGTCAGGCTGTTCAAGCAGATCCCGAACTGGAATTGGTGTCGGCAGTAGATCCCAATTTTCGGGGAATTGACCTGAGAACGGTCACCGGGATTGAGTCGGATCTGAAGATCTCTGGAGAAGCCGTTTCCTTTGAACGAACTGGCGCTCAAGTAGTGGTTGATTTCTCTAGCCGTGCAGCATCTGTTGAGAATCTGAGTTGGCTAGCGAGTCACGGAGTGCACGCCGTGGTTGGAACAACGGGCTTCTCTGCTGAGGAACTTGCTGGGTTCGAGGACGGATTTACAAGTTCAAATTGTGTGATCGCACCGAACTTTGCCATCGGTGCCGTCTTGATGATGCACTTTGCAGCCATTGCAGCTCCCTACTTTGATTCCGCAG
>WLLG01000300.1 GCA_009700815.1 Actinomycetota bacterium | reverse complement strand
TTATTTGCTAACACCAGACGATGCGACAAAAAGTTCGTGACGTTGACCATCACGGTCTCATTCGTCAACTCGAAATTAAACCGAGTCCAACGCTGAGGCCCCTGATTGCCAAGGTGACGACACGCCACATACCGACTCGTATTGTCACACGACTGAGTCACCGCAGACCGATAAAACACCCGACCACGAGACGTCACCGCAGCATTCGGATCACGCCGCCGAACTTCATCGAACAGCGCTGCGTTCAAGATAACCCCAGAGGGGGCAAGGCCAACTTGGGTCGTCACCTCAGTCTGACAACCATGCGTGTTTGGCCACGCAACCTGACACCGGTAAGCGACCCAACCAAGCTCAGACCCAAGACCATCATTCGGAACGCCGCCTCCAAGAGCGAATGCACCGCTGCGGCCAGCTGCATTTCCCGAGATGCCAAAGCTCGCACGAAACGCCAAACCCCAAAGATTATTTGCAACTCCCGGGCTCTGAAACCCTCGCGTCGCGTTCACGACCGTTACACAAGCCGCATAATTCACATTCGACGCGGACGCCCCGCACCGCGGCTCCACACCCGGAGGAATCACCGGAGGAGACGCACCAACAGGCGGCACCACAACCAACACCACACCCAACAAGGCCGCTACAACCGCACCCGCACCAAAAGACTTCCGCATAACAAACCCCTTCAAAAGTAGAAACAACCGACCCGCAAGTTCCGCATTCACCTACACGCACGCGCACGCTGGCTTTAGTGAACAATTTTTTCAGTATACGGAGAGAAAATTGGACTTTTTGTCCAAATATTTGACCCTGAGAAGGTTGCCTAATTTAAGAGTGCCCATCAGGCGCATAACGAAGCGGGGGGAGCGGGGGGGGGGGAGCGTGGCAGGGGTGACGGCTACCAGAGTTGGTCGGTATAGATGTCCGTTCCTGGGATTGTTGGAATAAATGGTGCCACGAGGCGCACGGTGGCAAGGCCGGAATCGTTCACGAGCGTTGCGTACTGCTCGAGCAGAGGCATCTGATTTCGGGGGTCATCGGTCAGAAACAGCAAGCTCATGCTCCGCTGTCGCGTGCCTGGCCCGGTGCCGAGCTTCATTGGAGCGTTGCCCTCCTCGCCCTTGGGGATGATTGGTCGCCAATGCAGAACCTGATCTACTGCGCCTGCGGTGCCATCGGCTGTGTCTGCAAATAACACAGGGGCAGCAGTGGTGTTGAACCACTCAGCAAAATCCGGGTGGCTGACCCCGTCGGCGCGATCAATATGCACGCTGACAAGGCCCTGATACGGGTGGTCAAGCGCCATGTGCGAAGGCACGCCGTCCTCGGTTCGATGGTTCTCGCCCACGATGAAATACAGCGAGGTGTGCGCATGTACCCGCTCATCGAACCCACGGTTGTTGGCGTACAGCTCAAAGACTTGCTTATTTGCCCAAGCAAAGTGCTCGGCCTCGTGCCCCTTGTGAATGAAGTACGTGGCCAAGTAGGAGCCCGCATCGATGGGGTCAGCTACGGCGTATTCGGCATCGACCCCGGCAGGGAATCGCAGGTCCTTGAGTTCGCGAGTCGCCACCCAGCGCCTATTGGCGAACAGCCAAGGCCCGACCATGCAACCTGAGTAGAGGTGGTCCCGTTCGTACCACCTGTTGTACGCAACTTCATTGCCTGGAGTTGGGTCCACCAAGGTGAACAAGAGTGACCCAACATGTACTCCATCATCTGCGCCGAACGGCTCCACTAGTGCGCTCCTTATTTGCTGATCCACTCACGGTAGTAGCGAAGATGGATACTTGACAGATCGCAACGGAGCCTCGACAGCTAACATCTGACGCTGTGAAGGCACCGCAAGTCGAGCCAGATTCGTTGAGCGAAGCTCATTATTTGGGATTCGACCGAGCGACTGATCGTCACCGCATGGGGCTTCGCCCGCTCGCTGAAAACTGGCTGGAACCAGACCGCCACAGCGAATGGCAACTTCAACTCAAACAGTCGCTTATCCGAAGTAATCGAGAGATGTACGTAGCAGATCCAACAACATCGGTGGCGCAGGTCGGTGTGGCCCGACTAGCGGAAATGTTGTCTTTGGATAAACGCATCGAGCCAACAATTGAGGCTTGCGGCTTAGCAACCCAAGAGGACTGGTGCATCATGGCGCGTGAGGACACGTGGAGGCTACGAGCCGCATCCGTGTGCTTTCCGAGCAGATGGGTTCTGTCAGAAAAACTGGGTGGCACGGTGGCAGATATTCACGAACCTGTACCAAACTACGAAAAAGACCTAGGTGGACTTGTCGAGTCATTCTTTGATCGGCTCGACCAGAATCGCGCCGTGTGGCGACTGAATTGGGAGCTTTGGGACGACCCCCGATTGAGTCAGCCGTGGAGGAATGAGGAAGCTCAGATTTTTGATCTGCCACCTCCAAACCTTGTGCCGGAGAGGGTTTTTCTGCGAGTTGAACGTCAGACTATGCGTCGCCTGACAGATGAAACCATCGCGTTTTCAATTCGCGTTCATCAGCGTCCGCTCGCTGACGTCATCAAACAGCCCGGAGCGCTCCTTCAACTTCGAAGCGCTTTTCTGGGAGAGGGCGGGTCGATTCTTGCCTCGAAGAAACTCGGAAGCCTGAGGGTTCCGGTTCTTGAATGGCTAGCAGGAACTGGGTGAATTGAATCGTTGAACTTGTACTTCAACCTTGGTAACTGGGGCACAACGGAGCGTTGTGGCACTTCACTCCCAGGGAGCTATTTATCAGTCGGGCGATAGGCTGATTGAGAAATCTTGATCTGCGGCTTTCGCACAATCACTGTCGGCCAAGTTGAGGAAGACATGTCCACCGAACCTGAACTTGAACCCGAAGCAGAAGCAGCAGCAGGTCCCGAAGCGGAACCCGCGCTTCAAGCAGAAGCGGTTCTCGACCCTGCATCAGCGCTTCCGGCAAAACCAGTGATTGGTCAGAGCGCTACCTCGATGAGCCAAGTTGCGAATGCGCCTGCAGGTCCGGCGGCACCTCCAGCGGCGAAGATTACCGAGGTGACGGTGACTTCAGTTTCACCAAAGGAAGTAGAGGTGCGACTTGCTGATGGCCGAACTGGGGTAATTCCTAGTGCAGAATTTTCGGGCTCGGCAGTTATTGGCCAAGTTCTTCCAGCGGCAGTACTGGCTCGCGAGGATCCCAAGAATCGACCAGTCTTGTCTCAGGTGTGGGCCCTCAAGTTGCAGGCCTGGGAACGCCTTGAAGCAGCCAAAAAATCTGGCACAGCCGTAACCGCGACTGTCACCAAAAAGGTGAAGGGTGGTCTGGTCGCTGATGTTGGTATGCGAGCCTTTGTGCCCACCTCGTTGTTCTCTGAGACCCCAGGGGTGACCCCAGAGTCGTTGATCGGCACCGAAGTAGCGATGATGGTGATTGAAATCGACCGAGATGCTGATCGGGTGGTCCTGTCGATCCGCGATGCTGAGCGCCGGCAACGCCGAGCGGCCGAACGTGAAGCTCTGCAAAGCCTTGCTGCGGGCGCAACGGCCTCTGGTCGCGTGGTGAGCATTGCGGAATACGGAGCAGTTGTTGATCTTGGTGGCCTGCGCGGGCTGATACATCGAAGTGAGTTGACCT
>WLLG01000030.1 GCA_009700815.1 Actinomycetota bacterium | reverse complement strand
CGGAGGCTGAGAATCTCGGGGCGCATTCAAGGGGCAAGCCTGACTGAGCTTGGCGTAGAGAACGACACCACCTATCGGGCGTTCTTTACTGCCCGACCTGCAGCAGAAGAGGTGGAGCGCAACGAGGTCTGCGTGGTGATTTGGTGTATTCCACTGCTGAATGCTTCACGTGTAGACGGCGGCTTGGTTCTTCTGCGAGATATCTCTGAGCTCAAGATGCGCGATCGGTTGCTGATTTCAAAAGATGCCACTATCCGAGAGATTCATCATCGAGTCAAGAACAACCTGCAGACAATCTCCTCGTTGTTACGGCTTCAGGGCCGCCGCTTGACCGAGCCCTCGGCCAAGGCGGCTATCGAGGAGTCGGTCCGAAGAATTCGCTCGATTGCCCGGGTGCACGAAACCTTGTCGCGAGAGGATGGTGATGAAGTCAACTTCTCCGAGATCCTTCGCCCACTTGTGCGAATGGTAGAAGAAGGGTTGACCTCGCCGGATCGCCCTCTCAGCTTTGAGATGATCGGCGAGTCCGGGAATCTGCCTTCCCCAACTGCTACATCGCTAGCAGTTGTTCTGACCGAGTTACTGCAGAACATCGTGGACCACGCGTACCCGCCTGGCCTGCTCATGTCAGAGGAACTACCGAAGGTCCGCATCGAGATGCTTCAGGGCGCTGGCGTTCTTCGCGTTGATGTCATCGACGACGGGGTTGGTATGAGCGGCGAGGCTGACCCTGAGCGAAGGCCGAGTTTGGGGCTATCGATTGTTACGGGTTTGATCTCTGAACTCGAGGGCAAGATCAGCTTCGCTCCTGCCGATGAACAAGCTGCCGCAGGTGAAACTCGGACGGCAACCGGTCACTTGAGAAGAATCGGGACACGTGTTTCGCTCACAATTCCAGTCGTACGCGGCCCATTCGCGACTCAGCCTCCCCAACGGGAGGCCGAGTGAATGATCTAAAGCGTCCTCGCAATGAGGATCTGTTCTGGCTCTCTGCTTAGGAAGCGAGTGCGGCGCGGCGCTGTTGTGCCACCCATGCCCGACGAAGCTTGCGACGCTCTTCTTCAGAGGTCCCGCCCCAAACGCCAGAATCTTGGTTCGTTGTGAGGGCGAATTCCAAGCATTCGGCCTTTGCGTGACAGGAGTCACAGACTGCCTTGGCTGATGCGATCTGGTCCAACGCAGGTCCGGTGGTACCGACCGGGAAGAAAAGATCTGGGTCGGTGTCACGGCATGACGAGTTAACTCGCCAGTCGTCGGTTGCAATATCTAGGCTTCTACTCGAGGTCAGTGCCACGATTCCTCCGTACACAGGGGGACGCGCTAGGAACCGCGCCCGAGTTCTAGTAATTCGTCAATACTGGGGGGACACAGAGGCTCAGGTTTCCCGCGGTGACCCTCAGAATTGCAAGCGGAGGGTGTTGCTAGGAACTTGTGAATCCGTGAACAAAGTAAAACTACAGCCACATTCCACGCGAGTAAAGGAAAAGTTTCGAGAACATGTCCAACGTACAACGACCTTTGATCTGTGCTCACCGAGGGGCATCTGCTGCATATCTCGGAAATACCCTTGAAGCCTTCCACGGAGCGCGGGAGCAAGGTGCTGATTGGGTTGAACTCGACATACGCGTAACGAGTCAAGGCGAACTCGTTGTGCACCATGACGCTACTTACGCCGATGGTCGAGTGGTGTGGGCAACCTTGGCTAGTGATCGTCCCAAGGAAGTTCCGACTCTGGAAGAGTCACTGCTGGCTTGCGCCGGTATGGGAGTCAACATCGAGATCAAGAACTCGCCAGGCGACTTTGGTGGCCCTGATGTGCCCGAGGACTATTCCTTTGACGGCCACCGGATTGGAGCTCTGATGGCGATGGTGGTGGCGAATCGCCCACTCTCTCTGAGTGAGGGGCAGCCGATTCTGGTCTCCAGTTTTGATTGGCCATCGCTTCAGCAGGTGCGGGACTTGCTGCCACCTCTGCCCACAGCGTGGTTGTTCGCCGATTTGAATCGTGACCCACTGCAACTTGATCGCTCCGCTGCGGCGGGCGAGGTTGCAGTCAACCCTTGGGAGCCTCTGATTGATCAGGCGCTCATGAATCGTTGCGCAGAACTCGGTCTGCAGGTCAATGCGTGGACTGTTGATGATCCTGATCGAATGAGAGAACTCGCTCGTCTTGGAGTGAACAGCATCATCACGAACCAACCGGCCCAAGCTCGCGCAGCACTCGAGTTGTAGCCAAGATGGATCGGCCGTTAGTTAGTTAGTTACTTAGCTGAATAGTTAGGTCAGTAGCGGGCAGGCCGGGCTCATCGCGGAACGATCGGTAGCACAATGCTCACGATGTTGGGGTGGTGCGAAAACTGCAATGATTCCGCCTCGCCGAGGTAGTCGCCATCGACCTGATACTGAAGGACTGAGCCGGGCGCTTTGGTGATGCTCAGCTGTTCCAGATCCTCCCAGCGGCGAACAGATCGGTTGGTTCGAACTCCCTTGCGGTTTGCTAGCGCCCCCAAAATGGGCGGCAAAAACGCCCTGACTGACATGTCGCCAATGCTCGTTACGGTTAGGCCGCGATCTAGCGTGGCAGCGGGGGCCACAGTGAATGGTCGGTGCCTCAAGAATGTGTACGGGTCGGTGTTTTGCACAATGGCGAAGAAACCCGGAACAGGATCCGTGGGGTTGCTATCAGCGTCACTCTTGCGGGCGCCTGTGCTGCTGGACTCCGGGGAGACCTGCAGAAGGTACTGCGGGTGCGCGCGATCAAACAGCGAGAACTCGCGTAGTCCGCAATACAAGAAGAGCGCATGGCCGATTCGGTGCTTCAGCTTGCTATGCAACTCAACGCGACTGACCACGGCGGCATCAAAGCCGACTCCAGTATGAAACGTGAAGTAGCGGCCGTTTACTGCACCCAAACCAATGCGATGGACCCACCCGCTTGCAAGAGCGTCCGAGGTGGCGCGTGCCGCTCGCCGCAGGTCATCGGGTAATCCCAAGGTTCGAGCGAAAACATTGGTTGAGCCTCCGGGTAGGACTGCTACGGCACAGTCCGTTCCGGCCAGAGCATTGATGACCTCGTTGAGCGTTCCGTCTCCGCCGAGGACTGCAACGCAATCAGTTCCTGCAGCGACTGCTTCGGTCGCTAGTTCAGTTGCATGGTCCCGATGGCGTGTCACCTGAACCGAAACCTCGTGGCGAACCTGTAGCAATTCTTGAACAATGCGGATTCTTGTCGGGCTCACGTTGGTAGCAATGGGGTTGACCACCAAGGTGATATGCATCCCTATCAGTCTGTCATTCTGCGAGCTAGTGAATGGCCAACTTGGTGGCTGAGTCCGAATTCCTGCTATCGGTTTTGTCAGAAACTGCGGAGTCAAGGCATGCTGTTACTTATGAACGTAGTTGTTTGTGTAAAGCAGATCCCCGACCCGGCTGATCCGGGAGCGTTGGATCCCCAGACCAATACCCTCAAGCGTGACGGCAAGCTCATTCTCGATGAGTCCGACAGCTACGGAGTCGAGATGGCTTTGCAGCTCGTCGATACTGCTGGCGGCGGCGAAGTCACCTTGGTGTCGATGGCACCAAATGGCGAAGTATCCGGCTTGCGTACAGCGCTTGCCATGGGTGCTGCCAAAGCAGTTCTCGTCAGTGACCCTGCGCTTGCAGGCTCCGATGCACTCGGAACCTCAAAGGTGCTCGCCAAGGCAATTCAGCGCGCTGGCGAAGCTGACTTGATCCTCACCGCAACTGAGTCATCAGACGGCTACACCGGAGTGGTTCCTGAGCAGATTGCAGAACTGCTGCAACTGCCTTCAATCACCTTTGCGAAAGAGATCACCATCGAGGGCAACACGCTCAAGGTGCAGCGTCAGACCGAGGCCGGCTATGACGAGGTCGAGAGTCCCTTGCCAGCAGTCGTCTCGGTAACCGCAGGCGTGGTCGAGCCTCGATACCCCTCCTTCAAGGGGATCATGGCCGCCAAGTCCAAGCCAGTAGATCAGGTCACTGTTGCAGATTTGGGCATTGACCCAAGCGCCGTGGGTTGGGCTGGGGGCGGACAAGAGATTGTAGAGGTCGCTCAGGCCGAGGCCCGCGCCGGAGGAACAATCGTCGAAGACGACGGTGAGGGATTCCAGAAGATTGTCGACCTGCTTGCCGAACTCAAAGTCATCTGAGTCACACCCCGAGAACGAAGGAGAACAACATGACTGTTTCAAAGATCTGGGTGCTAGCCGAAGCCACTGATGGCAAGGTCGCAACCACAACCCTAGAAATTCTTGCAAAAGCTCGCGAACTGGCCGACACGGTTGAGGTTGTGACCGCTTCCGGAGCAGAGATTGCTGCAGAGGTAGGAGCTCACGGAGCAACCAAGGTGCTTGCCGTGGGTGGCACCGAGGGCAAGCTTCTCGGAGCGCCATTAGCAGGAGCAATCGCAGCAGCAATTGCCGCTGGCAATGGTCCAGATGCCGTGCTCATGGCAACGAGTTACACAGGACGCGATGTCGCTGGGCGCTTGTCAGTCAAGATTGACGCACCGGTGATTACCAACGTGGTTGACCTTGTGGAGCGCGATGGCCGCCTTGCAGGTGTCGAGCCAATCTTTGGCGGTGTCACAGATGTGATCACCAAGTTCACGACCGACAAGGTCGGTATCTTCTTGGTGCGGCCGAAGTCGTTCGCAGCCGAAGAGTCGGGCGGTGCCGCAGCAAGCGTTGAAGAGCTCAGCGTGCCTGATCTGGGTGCCACCGGAACTGCCGTAGTCACGAGTCGTTTCGTAGAAGAGAAAACTGGTCCCAGCCTTGATGAGGCAGCAGTTGTGGTATCAGGTGGACGTGGACTTGGCGAGAAGGATAACTACCAGCTCGTTGAAGATCTGGCCAAGCTTCTGCAGGCAGCTCCGGGAGCTTCCCGAGCAATTGTCGATGCCGGTTGGGTTCCCTACTCTTACCAAGTTGGACAGACTGGCAAGGTCGTCAAGCCAACTCTGTACATTGCCGCTGGTATCTCGGGCGCCACACAGCATCTGGTCGGGATGAAGGGTTCGAAGAACATCATCGCAATCAACAAAGATGCCGAGGCTCCAATCTTTGCAGTGTCAGATCTGGGCATTGTGGGTGACGTGCACAAGGTGCTTCCCAAGTTGATCGAGGCACTTCAGGCCCGCAGCTAGTTTCACTGCTTGCAGAACGCCATTCAGCCCCTGGCTTCGGTCGGGGGCTGAACGCTTTTTGCGCGCAGATCGCTGCTGTAGCTAGATCTAGACCAATGGCCAGGGGTAGCTACGGCCCGTCATGTCGTGTGGGAAGTGCGCCTGTGCCAGTACTCGTTGAGCGCGGCGCAGGGTGGCTTCTTGTTCGGTTGGAGTGAGCAGAACTTTGAGTTGGGGACTCAGTCCAGTCTCGAGCAGGCTCAGCAGCGCGTGCGCAGTGCTGCTCGGCAGAGGGTCGCCTGCAAAGTCCCAGATGACGGTTCGAAGCTTTGGTTCCTCGTGGAAGCTCAGGCCATTGTCGATTGCCCAGATCTGGTTCTCTGAATCAATCAGGCAGTGACCGCCTTTGCGGTCGGCCGAATTAGCAATCAAGTCAAGTACACAGAGCGTCTTGAATTGATCAGTGAGATCCGTTCTATCTCGAAGGGTGAAGTAATGCTCCGAGAACAGCGCCGGAACGAATGCCTGCAGCGAGCCTGGTCCCATCGGAGCAGCCTGGCGAGTCACCGTGGTTGGGACGGAGCCGAAGCCGAGCCAATGAGAGAGTTCATAGGTGGCAACCTCGCGCTTCCACAAGGCTCCGGGAAAATCCCAAAGAGGCCGCTCGCCTCGTTCAGGTTTATAGATCGCAGGTGCGTGGTCTGAGCCACGAGTCACCTGCACCAGATATGTCCCGTTGCTCGACCAGGGCATGAGCCCAAGAATCTCGATGCTTCCACGCTCAAGCAGCTCTGCCATTTCGGTAGCGCCTGGGGTGATCGTGGCCGAGTATTCAAACTCGATTGATTGCCCCTCCTCGTCCTCGTCGTCCTCGTCGTCCTCGTCGTCCTCGTACTCGTACTCGGCATCCCCGAACACCTTCTCGAGCTCGTCTACTTCAGGCTCGTCTGCTTCGGACTCGCTTACCTCATACGGTGCGTGGTTCGATTCTGCGCTTGGGTCCGGCACACGTCCTGCTTAGTTCCAGCGAGGACAGTTATGTCCTTCGATGCCGATCGGTCGGCCGCAGAGTCGGCAGGGTGGGCGACCAGCCGAGAGGAGTTCCTCAGCGGCTTCAGCAAAAGCCGCAGCTTGAGCTATCCGCAGCGTGAACTTGGCCTGTTCGCCCATAGATGCATCTTCAGCCTCGAGCAATTCTTCGATATCGGCCTCTGTGAAATCATCATCAACCTCAAACTCGATCTCTTCGGGCACGAGTTCCTCGGCAGTCACCTGAATGATGCCGCTCTCTTCATCAACACCCACAGAAATTGTTCCCACAACCCATTCGGGCAGAACTGGCTCAATGAGCCCAGCAATATCTCGCTCAGGGTCTGGTGACCCCATGTTCGAGGCAAGTTGGCCCAAATAACGTCCGAGCATGCCGACCTGTTCCTTCTCGAGTCGGAATGACACCACCTGCTCGCCATGTCGAGCCTGAAGGTAGAACACTCGATTCCCTGGTTCGCCAAGGGCACCAGGGATAAATGCATCTAGTTGTTCAAACTCGAACGGGGAACTCATGTCGCTCATCTACCTTGCAGTTTACGACGGGGCGAGCGTGCTCAGGTCATCACCCGTGCTATTGACTGCGAGCACGACCGGTCCCGAAGGAGTGAAGAGCAGGGGAGTGATCGAGCAGGGGGAAATGACGATTCGCTGAAATAGGTCAAGATGCACTCCGGTCGCCATCGCAACGGCAGCCTTGATGGGGTCAGCATGCGAGACTGCGACCACTTTTCCACCGGGGTGAGCTGCAACGAGGCGTTGGAGTTCATTCCAGATGCGAGTCTGCATCTCGGTGAAGGATTCACCACCGGGGAACCGAAACCCCGAAGGGTTGTTCTGTACTTGTGACCACTCGGGCAGTTTGCGAAGGTCAGACAGCTTTGCTCCCGTCCAGTCACCAAACTCGCATTCGAGCAAGCCTTTGGCACTGCGAACGCGCTGTTTTGTTGCGCGGCCAATGGGCGCAGCGGTTTGTTGGGTGCGCTCAAGCGGAGATGCGTACACGGCGTCAATTTTGTTGAGTTTGCCAATGCGATCTGCGGCAGCTTGTGCTTGAGCCCGGCCAGTTTCTGCAAGATCGAGCCCCTTTGCCCTACCTGGCAGCACCGCCCCAGTAGTTGAAGTCTGCCCGTGACGGACAAGCAGGATGAGCGTGGAAGTGTGCGCTGGCTTGGCTTTGGAGCCGGCCTTGCGCGCGGTGCGGGTTGCCATTGCACTGATTCTAGGTCTGACTCACTGCGAATCGCCTTCGGGAAACATCCTCACTCTGCGCCGAGTAGCGCGAGCAGAGATTGACTTCTTCTGGCGCAGCCGCTGTCGTTAGGGCATGCATGTTTCAATGACGGTCCCAACCGAGGACCTCACTCAGGCAAGAACCATCTACAGACATCTCGAGCAACTTCGCTATGACCGGGCTTTTTCATTTGAGGCTAAGCATGACCCGTTTATTCCACTTGCCGTTGCTGCAGAGCACACCTCCACGTTGAAACTCGGAACTGCAGTAGCCATTGCATTTGCTCGAACGCCCATGACCCTTGCCAATGCTGCATGGGATCTCCAGACCGTTTCTGGTGGACGGTTTGAGTTGGGATTGGGCTCACAAATCCAGCCGCATATCGAGCAGCGGTTCTCCATGCCCTGGTCTCACCCGGCAGCGCGAATGCGTGAGATGGTGCTGGCCATTCGCGCTATCTGGGACACCTGGCAAAATGGCGTACCTCTGAATTTCCAGGGGGAGTTTTACACTCACACTCGCATGGTCCCTGCTTTCAACCCGGGGCCAAACCCCTTTGGCGCTCCACCCATTCTGATGGGAGGGTTCGGGCCAAAAATGACTCAGGTTGCGGGTGAAGTAGCTGACGGGTTTTTGGTGCACCCGGTTAACTCTCGCAAGTCGCTACTGGAGTTGACCTTGCCAGCGCTTGCCGTCGGGGCCGCCGCTGCAGGGCGCGATCAGAACCAGGTTGAGGTGATCTGCGTGACCATTATTGTGACGGGCCGCACCGAGGAGCAGCTCAGCCGGAGTCGTGAGGCCGTCCGCACCCAGCTAGCTTTTTATGGCACGACTCCCGCGTACCAGTCAGTGTTTGAGTTGCATGGCTACGGGGACCTCCACCCTCACCTGAAGCAGCTGGCGAGGGCCGATAAGTGGAGCGAGATGGGCGCCCTGATTGATGACGACCTCCTCGAGACCATTGCCGTAGTAGGTGAGCCATCTGAGATTGCCGAGAAACTCCGCGCCCGATTGGCCGGAATCTCAGACTCCGTGAGTTTGGTCAATAACCGCGCTCCCGACCCCGAGCACTTTGCCGAGGTCGTTCGAGACTTGCAGACCCAAGCGCCACACTGACCGGCCGATAACTCAGCAGTGAGCTGTTGAGCTGTTGAGGTAGAGAGGTAGAGAGGTAGAGAGGTAGAGAGCCGACCTAGCCGAAGAGCAGTTCGTAGTTTGCGCCGGCCCGCAGGTGATGCCCGCCGTCTATCGGCAGGTTGACCCCGGTGATCCACGAGGATTCCGGGCCAGCCAGAAAGCGGACGGCCTCGGCAATATCTTCTACCGTGCCCACGCGGGCGATCGGCATATTGGCGATGTAGTTGTCCAATAGCGCGCCGCCAGCAGTTATGAACTCCATGAGTTCATCGTCAACGATTCCAGGTTGCACGCTATTGACTCTGATTCCGTCTACGCCAAGCTCATCTGCCGCGCTCTTACAGAGCATGTCGATTCCGGCCTTCGATGCCCCGTAGGCCCACAAGAAGCGGTGCGGAAACGCGCCCGCACCCGAAGACATCCCGATGATCGATCCGCCGCCGTTGGCGCGCATCGCTGGAACGGCGCACTTGATGGTGAGCATGGTGCCCACCAAGTTGACATCAACGGTGGCTCGCAAGGCGTCTGCATCGGCATCTTCAAATGGACCCATGTGCATGGACCCACCGGCGTTCGCGAACAGGATTGCTAGGCCACCAGTGGGTTCGGCGGCGAAGGCCACAGCTGCGGCAATCTGCTCATCAACGGTGATGTCGGCAGCGATATGGCGAATAGAACCGCCATCGCCAACTAGGGGAGTCAGTGTCTCGACTGCGGAGATCAGGCGCTCCTCGTTGCGACCGCAGATGGTGACATGCGCTCCGTCAGCGAGCAGACGGGTAGCGGCTCCAAGGCCGATACCGCTACCTCCGCCGGTGACAAGCGCCGTTTTGCCAGTGATGCTGCTGGGACTAGTGGGGGACATCTGAGACTCCTTTTTGTGATTGCGCCTAGTAGCGATGTGTGCATGCACCTCGCAGGGGCACTGCGATCCCTAAGTATGGGCGATGTGAACTCTGTGTTGGTTCGCAGTGGGCTCGGGGTGAGCTTGGTCTAGTTATTTTCAGCGCCGCGAGAGTCACATGGAAGGGCTGATTGCGGATATTGCACCTTGTATTCGGTACCGATTTCGGTCGCAGTCTTCTGCATGGATTCAGAACTCACGCGCAGAATCCCTGTGAACGGCTCCTCAAGCTGTTCGACCAAAAAGACTGTGCTTCCAAGGAGTAGAGCGAAGATCATGGCCAGTGGAATCAGGACGCGCCGACTCATATCTGGAACTGCAAACGAACTAACGGCCAAGACAACGCAGAGCACTGCCCCGATCATGAGAATTAAGGTGAGTAGCGGAAGGTGGGGTGCGGCATCGTACTCGCGCGCGTTTCGCGCTTCAGTCTGCAGTCGGTTAAGCCCGACGAGTTGGCTCACCACTGGAGACCCGCTATCAAAGACCTTCGGTATCTCCTTGTCGAAGGCTTGCTCCCACAGGTCAACCTGGGGTGCAGTTTTCAGCGCCCGCATAGCTGGCCAATCAAACGCCACGACTGCGCGCGCATAACACACCGATGCTGCTTGGATGACTTCGCCGCGACCATCAGGGAGCATGGCTGCGTTCTTATACATCTGTTGGACTGCCCCGGCTTCAGCGTTTGACTGCTGGTTTGCTCGCTGAAACGTTTGGGTCGATTGTGCAATCACAATTGCTCCGAGAAACACCGTGAGGGTAATGATCGGGCCAAGAATCGCTTCAATCTTGATTCCTTGAAAATCCCCCGTGTACTGCTTGCTGACCCGGGGGCGAACCAGAAATACCCCGACTAGGACGAGCGCAAAGACGACGAAATAGATCCAGACCATGGATTCACGCTACTCAGCCTGATGGGCCGGTTCAATCTGGCGGGGGCACAGAATGGTCAAGTTGAGTCGCTTGACTGATCTGCCGAAAAGGAATCCTGAATCACAAATCTTCGGATTTCAGAGGGCGTAGCTCCCACCCCTCGAGGAGGGGCGAGGCTAGCTAGTTAGTTCACTGCGGAGGCCCTCCGTTGATCCCCAGGTCGCCTTCAGCGCAGCTCTGAAATGCGGTCAGGTGTGAATTTGCGCTAGCGGCTCGAAGATTTTGAAATTCCCGGGTGACTTCTGGATAGGACGTGACTCGAAGTAGCAATCCGTCATAGAGCGAGATTGTTTCAGTCTCGACTTTGGCCGCCAGCTGGCAAGCCAACGTCATGGTTTTCGGAGCAGGTTCGCCGAGGACATCTGTGGCACCGATATCTTGGCCGTATCTGGCACCGAGTGCTTCAAGGGTTCTTCCATGTTGCACCTCGCTCTCAGTAATAGCCAAGAACGGGTTACGTGACCCAAAAGTTCGCAAAATATTCCTGTACGTGGCTTCGCTGTAGCGCTCTTGCTCCAATGCCCTCCGCAGAATTGCGTCCAGAGTCGGATCAGCCACTTCGATAGATGTGTTGGTGGCGGCCTCTGAAGAGGTTAGTGGTGCAGGCAAGCTGCTCGGGATGGCCTTTCTTAGCGTCGTCTGTCCCTGAACCTGTGTATTGGGTCCCGTGTCGAGAGTTCCCTCCTGCGTTCCGCAGCCGGCGGACAGAAGTCCGCCGACTGCAAGAGCAACCAGAAGCAGTGAGCCGCGAGAAGCTGCTCGCCAGGGGTAGCTCACGGCTGAAGCTGCTGGTCGCCGTGGGGCCCATCGGCTGCGGCTGGGCTTTGAGGAGCCTTCGGCGCTGATTGTTCCTTGCTAACAGGGAGCGCTGTAAGCCGGTCCGTAGAGACGAGGTAGATGCCACCCCAACTGACCGAGGCATCGGCGTTCGCCATTCCCAAGTTGAGTGCCAGATAGCGGCCATTCAAGCCGTCGCGTTCCATGCCAACTGAGGTCACCAACGTGTCAGCCGGTGCCTCGGTGTCAACCACTGGGCCCGCAGTATTTGTGTCGACCACGGTAAGGATCGGCTGCTCCGTAGGACCTTGGGCTAGGTAGATGCCCGAGGTTCCAGAGGGGCGGTTTGCCTTGAATGCAACTGTGTAGTTGCTGCCGCTTCCCGTCACTGCGGCAAACGCTGAGGAGCGCCAGCGGGGGAGTTCCTGAGATGCGTCGCCTCCGCCAACACCCTCCGTGGGTGGCTTGCCCGAGAAGGTCCAATACTGGAATCCGCTGAACAGCGCATCGGGATCTTCTGAGTCTGATGTTGCAACGGCCTTGGTCACACCTGTGGTTGTGTCGTGAACGAAGGTTCCCTGATGAATCGAAACATCAGTGGTGAATCCATCAGGGTAGGTGGTATTGCAGAACGCCAGCAGGTCGGCGTTGCCGTCTTCTGGGCAGTCAAGAGTGATCGGAGTCTTGGCTCCCCAAGTGCCCCAGAAAGTAACGAAGCGACCATCGAAAGAGAGCCCTTCACCGATGGCGGTGAAGCGATCTGCCGGCGTTGCGTCAGGAATCGGAACCTGATCGCCGATGCTAACGAGCGGGGTGAGTGTTGGATTGCTAGCTATCGGGGCTAGGTAGACACCCCCTAGGGTCGGGGCATCTTCAACGTCGAGTCCAGTGAACACTGCACGGCCGCCAGTTGCACTCGGCGGTGCTGTTGAGCCGAACGTGACTGTCCCCGGTGCGCCGCCGACAGCGGGCTGGTTGGGGATCAGGGTTGATGAGCTGGCAATCACCTTGGTCTTGTCTGCCGGAACTGCGACATTACGGAAGAACACTCCAGTCTGGCTGGTGTCTCCCACGGCGTAGTTGCCCTTGAACACCACAGTGCTGCCGTCGACGGCTGGCGATCCGGGGAACTGGTCAAACTTGGTAGCCGGTGTGACACCTGGAACTGCAAACTGATCGTATCCGGGCACTGCACCAAGCAGGGTG
>WLLG01000003.1 GCA_009700815.1 Actinomycetota bacterium | reverse complement strand
TCCGCTCCATCCTGGTTCCGCTCAAGGCAGTCATCATGAATCTGCTGTCTATTGGTGCTGCCTACGGGGTGATCGTGGCCATCTTCCAATGGGGTTGGGCAAAGGATCTATTCGGAATCGAACCAGCACCGATTGAGCCGTTCATTCCGATGATGTTGTTCGCAATCGTTTTCGGGCTCTCGATGGACTACGAGGTGTTCCTTCTGTCTCGCGTGCGAGAGGAATGGCTTCATACGGGCGACAGCCACACCTCAGTAGCCAACGGCCTCGCAGCCACAGCCAGAGTTATTTCTGCTGCGGCTGCCATCATGGTGTTTGTGTTTGGATCGTTCCTATTAGAGAGCGACCGAGCCATAAAGCTGTTTGGATTCGGGCTCGCCTTTGCTGTTCTGATCGATGCGACCTTGGTTCGCATGTTGTTAGTTCCAGCATCCATGGAATTGCTGGGCGATAAGAACTGGTGGTTCCCGGCATGGCTTGACCGCCTGCTTCCAAGCATCAACGTGGAAGGACCAACGGAGTTCGCCGAGGACGAGGCAGAGCCGCAAAAACAAGAAGCCTTGGTCTAACCGAACGACTCGAGTTTGACGGCCCTCAGTCTGCTCCGAATGGTGGACGGCCCATCTGCACGCGTATCGGGATGACCTCCGGATTGGTGAGTGACCTGCGCTGCCAGTTGGCTCCATCCACAACCAGCGTGTGCCCTGAGATGAACCGGGCATAGGGAGATGCAAGAAACGTTGCAGCCCAACCAAGTTCTTGTCGTTGCCCGACGCGCATGGCAGGTTGGCAGAGATCCTTGTCATTTGTGTTCTTCAAGTTCCCCTGAATATCTGCAGTCATGTCCTCATGTGGCATCAGACCTGGCACTAGACAGTTGACCTGAATTCCGTACGGGCCCCACTCAACAGCTAGAGATTCGGTCAGGTTCTTTACTGCAGCCTTAGCCGCCGCAGAATGCGCAAATCCAGGGCCACCAGTCCATGCATACGTTGCCCCAATGTTGATGATGGAGCCTGCAACGCCGGCGCTTAGCAGGCGTTGGCCGTACTCGCGGCACATCAAAAACGTGCCATTGAGGGTGATATCCACCACGGTGCGCCATGCGTTGGGGGAGAGATCCTCGCTTGGCGAAGGGAAGTTCGCTGCAGCGTTATTTACTAGGACTCCCGGCAAACCGAAGCTCCTTTCGATCTGATCGAATGCCGCAGAGATGCTGTCGGCTTCACGAATATCGCAGGCTATGCACAGCACCTCTGCGCCAATCGCAGTCATTGCAGCCTCGGCAGCATCAAGGTGTTCTGGCTTACGGCTCAGGATGGCGAGGCGTGCACCGAGTCGCGCGAACTCAGATGCGATTGCTTTGCCAAGACCGGTGCCTCCACCAGTAACAACCACCGTCACACCCTCGAAAGTTCCCGCTGCGAGTGCAGTTGCTCCAACTGCAGGGGGCTGTGGCAATCCAATAATCTTGCTCATGACTAGCTGTTCCTCTGTTTAAAGGTCAGGAAAATGTTGCAGAGTCAGCTGCCGCTGTACCGGGGGTCACGACCCTCGGCCTTGGCCGCTTTGAACTCCGCAAAGTCATCACTCTTATTCAGTGTCGTCTGATAGGTCAGTTCATCAGCCATCGATGATCGAAGTGCAGGAAGAGAAAGGTGTCGAAGTACTTCTCGGTACAACTTCACGGTGATGATCGGAGTGGAAGCGATCTGTTCGGCCATTGAGCGCACCACCTCGTCAAGTTCGGACTCGGCCACCACCCGACTCACCACACCGTGTCGAAGAGCTTCTTCGGCCTCCATCACACGACCCGTCAGCACCATGTCGTTCACAACCCCATCTCCACACATCTGATGCAATACTGCTACACCGCCCGTATCTGGGATCACGCCATAAGTCAGTTCTGGCAGACGGAACCTGGTTCCTTCTGCGGCCACGCGGATATCACAGAGCAGTGCTCGCTGAAACGAACCGCCCATGACCCAGCCCTTGCACGCAACGAGCACCGGTTGGTCCATCTGCCAGAGCTGTTGGATACCCCGATGCCCCCTGCGCATGAGTTCATGGTGCGTTAATTCGGTCTTTGCAACCCCTATGGAGCCCACATCTCTACCTGAAGAGAAGGACTTGCCTTCTCCCCGCCAAATGACGACACGAATCTCTGGGCTCGATTGGATCTCTGCCAAGATTTCAAACAGTCGAGCGTCCATTTCATCATCGAACGCATTGTGCTTCTCTGTGTTGTCATTCGTGATGGTCGCAATGCCAGCATCGATCTCGAGATGAATGGTTCCAGACATGGGAATCCCCGATTCAGAATTGCCTAGGCCGCAACCATGGCAGATGGGTAGACATCATTGAACATACTGCTTAGCGAGCAGTCAGGTTTCGCCATGGGTGACATCGGCGGACAAGTAGGCGTGAAGCGACTCGGCAGTACCGTCATGAACGACATGGCCGTCGTCAAGCACTAGTCCGCGTTTGAATCTTGAGATCACTGCGGGGTCATGCGTTGCTACAAGCACGGTTGCGCCTCCTCGCCTTGCCTCCTCGAGTAATCCGAGTAGCGCTTCGCGTCCGGCTACATCAAGCCCTACAAAGGGTTCATCGACCAACAAGAGCGTAAAGGGACGGACCAGAGCTACAGCCGCAGCCGCCTTTTGACGCAAACCCCTGCTGAACTGCGAGGGTAGGTCGTCCTCTCTTTCGGCAAGACCGAGGCGCTTGATCAAGTCATCAATAATGGGTTCATCACCTTGACCGCCGTGCATGCGAATGGTGTATTCCATGTGCTCTCGTACACTGAGGTCGTCATAGAGCACAGGCGTGTCGGGAAGCCAGGATCTGCGCTCACGGGCGTAGACCGAGTCGGGTGGCTGACCGTGTACCAGAACAGTTCCCTCTGAAGGCTCGAGCATTCCGGCAATGATGCTGAGCAGGGTTGACTTGCCTGACCCGTTGTGGCCGACCAAGACGATTGCTTCTCCTGCCATGACCGAAAGGTCAACGGGAGCAAGTGCACCCACGTCTCCATACTCTTTAGCCACGCCGATCAGCCTGACAACCTCTTTTGGATTCTTCGCGTCTGAGGAAGCGGATCTGCTCATATCAGTTCAACTTTCATGTCTTGGCCCCCATAGCCTCACCCATTGTCCGATGAAGGTCCTCACGGTATTTCACCCACATGAACACAATTCCTGCGAGCACCAATATTGGAATCGCTAGGGTCAACGCAGGAGGAATCGGATCGTTGCCCAGTCGCATTGCTCGCTGCGCCACCAAAATCGGAGTCACCCCAATCACGGCTACGAGCGGAGGCCAAAGGGTGCGGATGACGACTCTCGGCCCGGTGACCTCTGGCGGCATCATTGCCGCATCGCCAGCGTCAAGCACAGCCTCGGACACCACGCTGATCGAAGCGCCGGCCACTGCAGTAGTTGCAGCAGTGATCACCGTGATCGCTCCAATGGCAATGATGTTGACCGAGGGGTGCAGTACCCAGACCAACAGCAATCCCTCACATCCAACGAGGACCATTACGAACACTGGTGCCACTAGGTGTCGCTGCAGAATAACACCAGCAGGCTCGGGGTATGAGGCCAGCATCATGGGGTGATCCACCTCTTGGGCGAGCGGCTCGATCACATCTAGGCCGGCCACATAGGTACAGAGCCCAGCTAGCAGCACGAGTGGTGTCGTCCCGGACCAGGCGCCATAGAGACATAGCGCAGCACCAAGGCCGAGCACGGTCACCCGTAGAACTCGGACCCATGGCCAACGGCCAAAACTCTGCACATCACGTGTAAACACCGGGAATCGGCCACCAAAGCGAATTGGAAGTCGGGCAAAGCGACTCTTGTTGCGAGGCCGTTCCGAGGCAAGCTGCTTTCGAAGGAGCAGCACCGACCGCAAGTCTTGCTGGGTGACTGCAAAGCGCAATTGACCCACGAGTCGGGTTCGGCGTTGAGCAAGCTCAATAGAAAGCCCACCAACAATCATCAGACCCACAACAGCAAGGATGATTGCCAGACCAACCAGCACGAGCGGCAGCAGCGAAAAGCTAAGCGGCCAAAAGAGAATCTGCCCAAGCAGTGTCAGCGGAGCGAATGGTGAATAGCCAGCAACAGCCACGACCGAGGCAACGAGCAGGGCCCAAGCCAGAAGTTCGATCCAAGGCCTCGGCACACGTCGTGATGCAGTGATGAGTGCCGCTCCAATTGAGAGCGCTGCTGCTGCGCCGCCAAAAAGCGCGCCCGAAAGCATCCACTCAAAGGTGTTACCCGGGAGCCGTTGACTGCAGAGCGAGCCCACTAGGGCTCCCACTGCCATCCCAGTTGCAACCCCATAGCCAACTACGCCCACGGCTGGGCGTCGCAGCACTCGAGACCGGCTGATCGGCGCGAGCAATAGGTGATAGACGTCGGCTGATTCGAGTGCAATCGGACCCGCTCGCGTTCCTGAGCGCACACCGAGTAACAGTAAAAGGGCGACAAACAGGCCAGCCCACACAGGGCCAAATTTCTGAGCTGATGTCTGCGAGGCGGCGGACAATTCTGAGTCGCCAACCCAACCAGAGGCAAACACTGCAAACACCAAACACGCCAAAGCAGTGGTGTACACGCGATACGCCAAATCTCCCCAGGCAACATCCCCGATGCGACGCCTCCTGCGGGCACTCCGCATCTGGTCCATCGCTGCTGCACTCATTTTCGGATCTACGGAATTTTGCGCGTCGTCAGCCAGAACTGCACTTGCAGCCTCATTCAAGTCATCGCTCGGTAACGAGTCGGTGCCGAGAGGATCTGAATCCGAGATGTCAGGGGGTGTGGGATCCGGCAAGCCTCTGAGGATACTTCTCCAAGCGGCGCGAGCGGAATCCGTTCGGCCTGCGCAATGATTGGCAGAAATGTGGAACCTTGAATCTTCTCTAGTATTCACAGTCCCGGTTGATTGGAGCATGTAATGAGTGGACCTGAGCGGTGCCCGGTAACAGACTGGCAAACCGACTTTGACCATACTGCGCCTGAGTACGCGGCTGACGCTCCTGCGATTTGGCAAGAGTTGCGAGAAACTTGCCCCGTGGCGCATTCTGACCGCTTCGGCGGAACTTGGCTGCCAACTCGCCATGAGGACATTTCGGCCATCGCACATGACACTGAGCACTTCACATCTCGTGGGGTCATCGTCTCGGTGCTTGAGCCCCAGGTTCCTGCTCCAGTCGGTTACGCACCTCCGATCAGCTCGGACCCGCCCTTTCATCAGATTGCGCGAGGCCTGCTCTTACCGGCCTTTGCGCCGAAGGCAATCCGCCCGCTCGAGGCCCCTACCCGAGCGTTCTGTTCGCAACTCATCGATCAGATTCTTGTTGATTTGCCGACTTCAGGAGTCGTGGACGTGGCGGAGCAGTACGCGCAGCACATTCCTGTTCGCGTCATAGCCCACATGCTGGGCGTTCCGGCAGAGGACGGAGATCGATTTCGAGATTTCATTCACAGGATTCTTGAGATGGCCGGCCAAAATGACGAACCAGTTGCGGCTGAAGACACCATGCTTCACTACATCTCTGCCCAGATAGAGAAGAGGCGCGGCGAGCCTACCGATGACCTCATCGGCTTTCTCCTCCAAGCAGAGATTGACGGAGTGCCCCTCACCGACGACCACGTAGGAGGCACGATTGCGCTGATCCTCCTTGCAGGGATCGACACCACTTGGTCTGCGATCGGAGCGAGCATCTGGTACTTGGCGCAGCACCCAGAAGAGTGCGCACGGCTCGTCGCACAGCCAGAACTTATGCCGTTCGCCGTGGAGGAAATGCTGCGAGCTTTCGCTCCGGTCACCATGGCCCGCAAAGTTTCTCAGGACGTAGAACTCGGCGGCAAACAGCTTCATGAGGGTGACTGGGTCTTGCTTCCCTTCCCATCAGCGAATCGTGACCCCGAGTTCTTTGAGAATCCAAACGAGGTGATTCTTGACCGTGAAAAGAACCGCCACGCAGCTTTTGGTCTAGGGATTCATCGCTGCCTCGGTTCAAATCTGGCTCGAATGGAACTCACTGTTGCCCTCGAGGAGTGGCTAGCGAGGGTGCCAGAGTTCGAGTTAGCCGACCCAGAAGCTGTTCTGTGGTCGACCGGGCAGGTGCGCGGCCCTCGCAAACTGCCTATCCGGATCCTCGATCCAGGCACTTCTGCAACGACCAAGGGAGCCAGATGAAGATTTCTTTCAACCGTGATGCCTGCCAAGGCCACAACCGGTGCTACTTGCTAGCCCCCGAACTCTTTGATGTAGACGACGAGGGATACGCCGTGTTGTTGGTGACGGGTGATGTGCCTGAGCAGTTGCACGCCAAAGCCCAGCTAGCAGTGGACAACTGTCCCGAATACGCGATCACCTTGACCGAAGAGAATCCGCCAGCCTGACCTCGCATTCTTTGCTTTTCTAAAGGATCTCTCCCTAGCGAAGAACAACCGGTTGCTGCGCCGATTCACCCGTCCACCACAGGGGGAGCGAGGCAGTCTCTGGGTCGTACTGGTTCAGCCAAGTACTGAGGGCTATTGGGTCAGCGAAATCGCTCGGGTGGTGACCCGGCATAGCCGAGGCCGCAACGTCGGGCAGAACTTCCCAAGCCAAACTGATGCTGAAGAGCAGCAACCGCCACCAAGCAACCGGATGAAACAGCCGCCCCTGAGCCTTGAGGTTGAGAGCGGTGGAGATCAAGGTATAACCGCTCAGGATCAGTATTGAACTCACTGCGGCCAGCAGATAGCGCACTCGTGAGCCGTCTACATGTTCGTACGCATCGAAGGCCACAGACTTGTGCTCCACCTCTTCGGCTAGGTGCCAGAGGAACATGGTGGTGATCCGTTCATCGGCTCCATCGAAGAGTGTTCGCAGGTGGGACTCCGTCCACCGGGCCAATGCAAAAGCCACCGTCTCGAATCCTGCAGCAAACGCAAGATTGAACCGGGTTGATCGGGTTCGAGATAACCAGGCATAGGTCCTATGCATCCAGCTTTCAACTCGGCTCATTCCAGGAATCTGAGGGGTGACGCTGGCATTAAAGATCCGGTGCTGTCGCTGATGTTGCGCCTCTTGTGCAATGAACCCTGCAGCGGCAATTCTCTGCTCGGTCGGAAGCTGCTCGAGAACAGCGCGGACGGAAGCAATCACATAGGGCTCAACATGTGGCATGAGTAGGGAAACCGAGTTTGCAGCTGCCGAAATCTCGGGAACCCTTGGAGTCCACACAAGCGGGATCTGCTCAGGGAACTCAAACTTGATTCGTCGCGGAGTGAGCGAAGTGACTGCCACCGCTTCAGGCTACTGATCGGAAGCGCACTTCACTCCCAAAGGGATCGGCACAATGGGATCGGCAATGGAATCGGCAATGGGATCGGCAATGGGATCGGCACAATGGGATCTGCCTAAGGGGTCGGCAGCGAATTTTTAGCTCTGCAAAGGCGCTTCGCGGTCTAGCTTGTATCTCGCTCGGAAAATTTCTCGCCTCAGAGGAGAACCGCAATGGATGATCAAAAGTTTGAGTTTCAGGGGATTAATCACTTGGCACTTGTCTGCAGGGACATGCAGGTGACGGTCGATTTCTACTCTGGGGTGCTGGGCATGCCGCTCGTCAAGACCATCGAGTTGCCAGTTGGAATGGGGCAGCACTTCTTTTTTGATTGCGGGGGTGGCGACCATCTGGCGTTTTTCTGGTTCCCACAAGCACCCGAGGGCATTCCTGGCGTCTCGGCCCCGCGGGGGCGTCCTGACCAAGGCGAGCTGTCTAGTGCCATTGGGTCAATGAACCACGTTGCGTTCGCCGTACCGCCAGACAAGATTGAGCAGTATCGAGATCGGCTCGTTGAAAACGGGATCGACTGCACCGAAGTGGCCAATCATGACAACAGCGAGTTTGGTCTGAGCGCCGAAATGGATGATGAGGTGTACGTTCGGTCGATCTACTTCCAAGACCCCGATGGAATCCTGCTTGAGTTTGCCTGCTGGACGAGCACGTTCACCGAAGACGATGTTGCGCACACTCCGGTCCGAGCGAACAGCTGACGGGTCTGCCGCAGCCCATTGTGGTGGGTAGCGACGGATCGTTGTTGAGGGCTATTCCGCTTCTTCGAGCAGGTCTGCCGAGGCGGCAAGCGCAGTAGCGAGCATGGCCGCTCGCTGAATAACTGCCGCCATGTAGTGATCAGCCACAGAAGCCTGCCCCGGCAGGGGAGCAGTCCCCATGGATTGCAGGAGCGCCGTAGGGTCATCCGCTGGACGAATATCTGGTGGTTCGGGAGGCTCAGGAGCTGCACGCCAGAATTCCGCTGGTGGTGCAATCTTGTTCTGGCGGCCACCTTTGTTGGCCGACTTTCCGCCTCCCTTGCCGCCAGCTTTCCCACCGCCCTTCGGCTGGTTCTTTGAAGATGAGCCGTTGGAGTTCTTTTGCTGTTGCTGGTTGCCATTGTGGCTACCATCACCGTTTCCACCGCCTGATCCACCGCCTGATCCCCGCCGCTGTTTTGGTCGCCGCCGAGCCTCGGTCATCCTGCTGCTCCTTCGAGTGGCTTACCTAGTGAGTTGCTTTGTTGTTCTGACTCGATCACATCTTGGGCCAACTCGGCAGGATTCTCTGTCAGCAGACTCTCCTGCTGCAGGCCCAAAGCTGTACGCAGCTGGGAGGTGTCAAGGTCTGCCAGCGAACTAGATTTTGGTAGCACCAGGTTTGCAATGTGGCGCTTACCGGCTACGACTTCCTCGACTCGCTCATCAACGGTTCCGGGGCAGACCAAGCGATGCGATACCACCGTTCGGGTCTGGCCGATGCGCCATGCACGGTCTCGTGCCTGATCTTCGACGGCGGGATTCCACCAGCGGTCATACAACACGACATGGCTTGCCGCTGTCAGGTTCAGACCAGTTCCTCCCGCTTTCAGCGACAGAACTAGCGCTCCAGGGCCCTCACCGTTTTGGAACTCCTCGACAAGTTTGTCTCGTGCGCCTCGAGCAAGACCGCCGTGGTAGCAGGCGGTTTCTATCCCGGTGTGAGCAGTCAGGTGTTCTGCCAAACGCATTCCCCAAGAGGCAAAGTGAGTGAACACCAGAACTCGTTCACCCGAGGCATACACAGCGTCGACAATCTCTTCTAATCGCGTCAGCTTTCCAGATCTGCCGATCAGCGGCCGATCGTCATGCTGATAGGCAGATGGATGGTTGCAGATCTGCTTGAGCGCAGTAATCGCAGCCAAGATCGCACCCTTGCGTGGCTCTGCACCGAGTTCGTCCGAGCTATTTGCAACGAGACCATCTAGCACTGCCTGATACAAGCCAATCTGCTCTGGAGTCATCGTGCAGTGATCCAACTGGTCAATCCGCTCGGGTAGTTCCGCTGCAACGATCGGCTCTGACTTGGTGCGGCGGAATACCAAAATTCCGTTCAACGCTCGGAGGGCAGTCTCGGCCCCTTGGCGCGAGTGATCCTTGCCCGCAGACAGTTGTGCAATAAATGCTGGTCGGGGACCGACGAGCCCGGGGTTTGTGAAGTCAAGAATCGACCAGAGGTCTCCGAGACCGTTCTCAATTGGCGTACCCGTCAGGGCAACCCTGACTCTGGCTGGAATGCGGCGCAGTTGCTGCGAAGTCTCGTTCGCCGAGTTCTTGATCGCCTGAGCCTCGTCAAGAATCAACCGATCCCAGCTGAGCTCTGCGAGCGTCTCTACATCACGAACGGCAGTGCCATAGGTAGTGATGACAATGTCAGCACCTTTGACCTTCTTTGACAGTTCCTTGGCAGAGGCGCGAGATGCCCCGTGATGCACCACAACCTTGAGTCCCGGTGTAAACCGGCTTGCCTCTGCAGCCCAGTTGCCGACTACTGCTGGCGGTGCAACAACGAGCGCAGGCCCCTTGCCTGCTGTGCGCGCAATGTGCGCCAGCATTGTTGGAGTCTTGCCCAGGCCCATGTCCAAAGCCAAGCAACCGCCGAGTTCCACAGAGTCAAGGAATCCGAGCCAAGCCACAGCCTCACCCTGATAGCTCCGCAACTCACCCTCGAAACCATCAGGCGATGTGATTGGCTCTTTGGAGATGACCTGCGCCTTGTTCAGAAGGTCGGCTGCCCAGCCTGTTCCACTGACGCTAAAGCCGCCAGCCAGCGGAGACTCTTCTAGGCCGATGGCATAACGCAGAACTTCCGCACCAGTAAGTTGCGTAGTCGACGCACGCTCAGCCAATGCGGCAGCAGCGGCAGCAAGGTCAACCCGGTCGAGTTCCACCCATTTTCCGTGGCTCCGGACCAGCGGTCTGGCCTCGGACGCAAGTCGGGCGATGTCGGCTGCACTGAGTTCAACATCGTCAAAGACTGCAGACCAGCGCACTTGAGCCAACTGGTGTGCACCCACCACAGATGGGTCAGACGAGATCGTGTCAAGGCGCAGGGCCGCTGTCGGCTTCTTGCGGCTCAGTGCGGGAACGCGAACATCGAAACCTGCTGCGGCAGCGAGCGGGCCAGTCTGGGTCATGAGTTGCCAGGCCTCATCTTGGCTGAGCACTACTTGGCCTCGGCGCGCTGCACCAGGCCGCTTGAGCACCGGCATAAGACGCTCAAGACGCACGAGCTCATCAGCAAGATGTCGCTTCGGACGGCTCTCGACCAAGGCAACCTCGAGCGGGACAAGTTGGCCGTCGGGGTCTGGTCCAGAGACAGACAGGAACCATGCATTGTCTTTATCTGGCGGATCGAGCGTTATGACTAGGCGTGCGTCAGTAGGGGTAGTAACAGCACTTGTCCAACGCTCCATTCGCTTTGCAATATCAGCCCCAACGCGAGCCGGGACCTCAAAACCTGAGCCGTCCATACGAGTGAGCACTGCCTCAGCGATGCTGACCGAGTCGTTCGGCTCTGGCGGCGGAGCGGGAAGGGTCAGCTTGCTTGCAGCGTCGCTCACGATTGCGTTGATGATTGAGCCAAGTACCGACAACGTCAGGGGTTTCGCATCGGTTCGTTCTAGAGCTGTCACCGGTCCAGGCATAGCTGCTGCTAAGTCATTCAGCTCTGTGGAGCCCAACAGTGCGGGACCCCAGCGAACAGAGAGTTCGGTTCGTCCCTCTACGCCCTCTTGCTGTCGACCACGTCGGCGGTTGCGAATCGTGGGCACGACTTGACCCGCAGCAACGAGTCGAACTGCCCACACGGCTACTCGCCCAAGCCAGGTGACACTTGATCCGATTGCATCATTATCGTGACCACCACCCACGTTTGCTAGCCAACCGATTGCATCGCCAATCGGTAACGCCAGCGCAGGGGCTGCAGTTCCCGAAGGCAATTTCACTGGTGGGTGCGATGTCCAGCCAGTTGCAAGCACGCCAGCATTCTCGAGGCGAGCGGCAAGATCGGCAGCGTTTGCCGGAGCAGTGCCAGGCCCTGCTGCCCATACAACAAGCCTGCCCGCTGCCCAAGAAGCCTGTAGTCGCACTTCACCAGCCGACTCAAGCAGCACCGGGTCCTGCCCGGACTTCGTGTCTCCAAGGAGGCGATCTAGCGCAGCCTCGAGCCGGTCTCGCTCTGCCTCGAAGTCCGAGATCACTTGCTCTCGCTCCGGGGTGCTCAGCCGACGAACAGCCAGAAGGTCTTCTTCAGTGCGGTAGAGAAGTCGCTCAAGCGTCCACTTCCACGAGCCTTGATGCTGCTCGAGCATCGCTAGCTGCGCCGCTGTTGCTTCTGCTGCTGCAGCGGCTTCAACTGCAAAGGTAAACCCGCTTGGCAGGTTCCCTTGGCTAGCACTCGTTGTGATTTGTTCCCCTACGGTCTGCATAAGCTCCTCGGCGCTGCTAGCGCTGACATCACTACAAGCACAAGGGCGATGCGTTTTCTCACTCGTAGAGCTTGAAGACGACGTGTGTGCTGGGCGTGATTTCCCGGTGCGATCCATCTGGATTGCTTCGGCCATCGCGGCGCCGGCTCTACTCGAAAGGAGGCTGTGCCCTGATGGGATATGTACAGGTCTGACTATAGACCACAGAATCGGGTTCAGGAGTAGCCGAGTGACGCAGCGTTAGGAAGTACACTTTCACTCATGGGAAGTTCCGGCGGAAAGCCACGCAAGCCAAAGCAACACAAATTGCCCAAGGTGGGATCTCCAGAGAACCTGGATTACGACATCAAGATGAAGCAGAAAGAGGCATTTGGCGGTTGGCCAATTGTCCTAGTCATGGGAATCTTGGTTCTCGGCTTCTTCGCCTGGATTGTCTTTACTGCGCTGTAACTCGACACAGGCCTGTAGGTTTTTGGCGCCTGATTAGGCGCTGGTTTTCTGAGTTACTAGGAAACATTCACACCCAGTTTGGTACCAGTTCTTTTGCCGTCGAAGTGGGTCCGGAATAAATCTGCACATTCCATACGACATTCTCTGTGGCGATGGTCTAGACTCTTCCCGTTGGGACAGCCATACGGGCGTGCTCGAAAGTGAAAAGAGAAGAAGTTGGCAACAGGTACCGTAAAGTTCTTCAATTCCGAGAAGGGCTTCGGCTTCATCTCGCGTGAGCAAGGCGAGGATGTCTTCGTCCACTACTCAAACATTCAAGGAAGTGGATACAAGAGCTTGGAAGAGGGACAGCGCGTTGAATTTGACGTAGCCCCTGGTCGTAAGGGTGAAGAAGCTCAGAACGTTCGGGTCGTCTGAACCTAAGTATTCTTTGGGGGCCGCCGGCTGCTAGCCGGCGGCTTTCTTATGCCCTGAAACAGCTTTCGATCGCCACCTCGATGGGATCGTCTGAGTTCAGGGGTTCGTCCTATCCGAGAGGACGCTCAGTTTTTGGTGCCCATGATGCGACTCTCTCTGAGTCGCGTGGCAAAATGTAGTTCTCGGTATTTACCATTCCCGGCAGCAACCTCTGTTGTGCCGGCGCCGGACGAAGGAGCACCATGGGTGCGAGTCGAACAAGTTTTGAGAAACTGCAACGTGACCGGGCCAAAAAGGCCAAGGCATCAGCAAAGAGGGATAAGCGACTCGACAAGAGTCCAGAAGATGCCCTGACCCGCGACGAGGATGAAGAGACAATTGAACTCTCCTCATTCTCTGAGGGCGACGAGATCCCACCCGATCAGTTGCTCAAGATGGTCGCAGACCTGCATCAGCAATTTGAAGATGAAGAGATCACCTTTGAGGACTTCGAAGATCGCAAGACCGAACTCTTCGCACTCCTCAGTGTTGACTAATTGGTGTCGACTAATGATTTCTGACTAATCAGTGGCGACTCATAGGTACGGGCGCACGAACCGCTCTGGACCGGGTCACGCCAGTAGTTTGCGGTCGCCGGTAGCCTGATTACATGGCCTCTCGCACCGAAACTCCCGATCTGCAGCCCACGGACCGACCACCTCTGCTGGGCCGAATCGGTAGCTTTATGGCACGGCATCACCGACTTGTGCTGCTTGCATGGATCATCATCATTGTTGCTGCTGGGTATGTAGGTGGAATCTATAAGAAGAGCATTTCGGACAATGTGCGAATTCCAAACACCGATTCACAAGCGGCTTACGACCTGCTCGACCAGCGGTTTGGCTCACAGAACGCAGCCACTGCGACAGTGGTGTTTGCAGCGCCAAAGGGAACGCTCCTCACCGATGCGGCCAACACTTCACAGATTGACGCCGCCGTTGCTCAGTTAGAAAAAGTCAAGGGAGTGAGTTCGGTATCTAATCCGGTATCCACCACCGGTGCAGACTCGTTACAGCAGATTGTTGGCAAACTGCCACCAGACCAAGCCGCTGCAGTCGAAGAGCTTGCAAAGAACATCCCATCTGCTGTGAGCAAGAGCGGGGCAATTGCCTACTCAACAGTCACCTTCAACAAGTCCGCACTGGACCTGTTGAACACCTATCCCGTGAGTGCCGACACCAAGGCAGCTGATTACCCCAACCCCTACTCGCAGGTGAACAATGCGGTTCAACAGGCTCGCTCTGCAGGCCTGACAGTCGCAGTCGGTGGGGCAGTGGCAGACACCTGGAATGTACCGGTTAGCGCCTTCGCAAATCACGCCGATGAGATTGGCCTACTCCTAGGCGCTCTGCTGCTTCTGTTTGCCTTCGGCTCGCTCTGGGGCATGGCAATCCCCATTGCCACTGCGTTGTTCGGTGCGGTCACAGCTAGCGGGGTGGTATTCATCCTTGCCAATTTCACCACGGTCTCTTCCTCTGCACCTCCGGTTGCGCTCATGATCAGTCTGGGTGTGGGTTTGGACTATTCGCTCCTCATCGTCACTCGGTATCGGGAGTTCATCGAAAGCGGCGAGGAGCCAGTATCGGCAGTCGGTCACGCTCTGCAGACTGCTGGCAACGCTGCGTTATTTGCTGGCATCACGGTAGTGGTGGCACTTCTGGGTTTGCTGCTCGTTCCGATCCCACTGGTTCAAACGCTGGGTCTAGCCGCTGCACTTGGTGTGACCGTCATGTTGTTCGCTGCCATGACGTTGCTCCCGGCCTGGTTAGGGTTTGCAGGGTCAAGAATCGACGCAATTCGGCTACCCGGCAGGAAGAACGAGCCAGAGGATCCAGCAAGCAGTTTTTGGGGACGATTCGCAACCAGAATGTCCCGCAAGCCTTGGCTGAGCCTGATTGCGGGTTCAGTAATCCTGCTCCTGCTGGCAGCGCCGTTCTTAAGGATTCAGTTCGGCATGCCTGATGACGGCTCAGAACCAAAGTCGCTCTCGCAACGTGTTGCCTACGACCTGATGACGGACGGCTTTGGAAAGGGTGTGAACGCTCCGCTAGTCGTAGCCGTCGGCCTCAATCCGGATAAACCCTTGGCATATCTTGATGCGCTCAAAGAACTCACTCCGGTGAGCAAGGCTCTTGCCGCCGAACAGCCCGCAGGCACAATTCAGGGAGTTCAGTACTCGCTCGGGCCCATCCCCAATTCGGCTAACAAGACCACGGCCGTCATCTATCAGATCACTCCTACTACGGGCCCCGATGCCCCAGAGACAAAAGCATTGGTAGAGCGACTGAGAGCTTCACTTGAGACCGCTACTCGAGGAACTTCACTCGATGCCCACGTCGGCGGCAGCACTGCAACTTTGATTGACCTGACAGATCTGGTGCAGAAGTATCTGCCGATCGTGATCGGAGCTGTGGTACTCGGAGCATTCATTCTGTTGATGCTGGTATTCCGGTCAATTCTCGTTCCGTTGAAGGCAGCCATCATGAACTTGGTTTCGATTGCTGCTGCGTATGGGGTTGTTGTCCTGGTCTTTCAGTGGGGCTGGGCCCGGCAGATTGTGGGCCTAACTGAGACCATTCCAATTGTCTCGTTTGTCCCGCTCGTCATGTTTGTCATTCTGTTCGGCCTGTCAATGGACTACGAGGTGTTCCTCATGAGCCGCATGAAGGAAATCTGGGACACCACCCATGACCCTCGGCAATCAGTGATACTCGGAGTTGCCACAACAGCTCGAGTTATTACCACTGCAGCCCTCATCATGATGGCGGTGTTTTTCTCGTTCGTTGCCAGCCCTAGCCCCACAGTCAAGCTGATCGGCTTTGGCATGGCGGTTGCAGTCCTCATCGACTCAACCATCGTCCGGATGATTCTTGTTCCAGCAATCATGGAACTCTTTGGCGCAAAGGCTTGGTACTTTCCGAGCTGGCTGTCCTGGTTGCCGCAGATCAACATCGAAGGCCCCAAGGCTCCCGTGGCATCCACAACGCAGAACCCAGTTACAGCTTCGGGGGAAGTTCCCAGCGAAAAGTAGAGAGAGCCGTCTAGCTCTCGGGCTGATCAAGATCCGAACTAGTCGATTCGTACTCAGCTACCTCAGCTCTTACTCGGCCGCCGCAGCCTCTTGTTCTGCAAGCTCGGTTCGAACCTTGTCCATATCCAGAGCAGCTATTTGGGCAATCAAGTCGGCCAGCACGTCCTTCGACAGGGCGCCCGGTTGCGAATACATGAGTATCCCATCGCGGAACATCATGAGCGTTGGAATGGACTGAATCCCGAGCCCGCCTGCTAGTTGCTGTTCGGCCTCAGTATCGACCTTTGCGAACGTGATTTCTGGATACTCAGTTGCGGCCTCTTCGAACACCGGCGCAAAGGCACGGCAAGGCCCACACCAAGAGGCCCAAAAGTCCACCAGAACAATCCCTTCGGCTGTCACGGTTTGTTCAAAAACTGATTCCGTTAGCTCAATTGTGCTCATGTCAGCTGTATCTCGATTCTTGGTCAATCTCTTGCAGTCGATGTGACTTCAAGGAGTTAAGCCTCGTCTAAAGTTTATGGGCACGCAGGTGCTTCAGGGGACATAGCCTGTGAGAGCCATGGCACTTCATCTCGGTTCCCACCTGCACAACTTTATCGATCCCACCTCTCACGAACAGACGTCCACCTCGGCAGGAAGGGCTCAAGATGCAGAGGTACGGCGCCGAATCGCTGAAGGAACGCCCACACCTCGGATAGCGATATTGGGCGCTGGCGCTGCCGGAATCTGCATGGCTCTTCAGCTTCTTGAGCAGGGGATCACCTCGTTCACTCTGTATGAGAAGGCTGATCGGGTAGGTGGCACCTGGCGAGACAACACCTATCCGGGTGCTGCATGCGATGTTCCCTCACACTTGTACAGCTTTTCCTTTGCGCCCAAGGTTGACTGGACACGCAAGTTCCCCGAGCAGCCCGAGATTCTTGACTATCTCGAGACACTCGTAGACCAGCACAGTCTTGGACCGCATATTCAGTTCGCGACGGAGGTCACTGCTGCAACATGGATCGAGGAGCGCAGCCTCTGGAGCCTTGAGCTTCGGCGAGCCAACACCGATTCTGGGGCTGGTGCCCAAGAAGCTACTGATAGCGAATCGGGGAAAGCACAACATTCCGAGGCCGAGATCGTTGTGAGTGGATTGGGACAGCTCAACCGGCCAAACATTCCGCAGATTCCTGAACTTGAGAGCTTCACAGGAACCATGTTCCACTCGGCTGCTTGGAACCATGACCAAGATTTGAGCGGTCATCGCGTGGCTGTGATCGGTATTGGAGCGAGTGCCATTCAATTTGTTCCTCAGGTGGCAGCCAAGGCCGCAACGATCACCTTGTTCCAACGTAGCGTCAACTATGTGGCACCCAAGCCGGACCGGGCCTTCAAGCGCTGGGAACTCTCGGCGCTTCGGCATATTCCTGGTCTGCGTCAGGCTTATCGAAGCTCAATCTACTGGCGCTTTGAGTTTCGGTTTCGGCTGATGAAGAAGGGCAGTCGGCTCGGAGCAGTTCTGCAGAAGAAGTTCCGCGAGCAGGTATCGCAGCTGGCAAGTCCTCAGCTTCCCCTCGAGGCAATCGTCCCTGAGTACACCCCAGGCTGCAGGCGAATCCTGATTGCCAATGACTGGTATCCGACGCTGCTGAAGCCAACCACCCGGGTCGTTACCGAAGGCATTGCTGCAATCACCGAGACAGCAGTTGTGACCGAATCGGGGGAAGAGATTCCAGCAGACACCATCATCTTTGGTACCGGGTTTCAGGCAACCGATTTTCTGGCTCCGATGCGAATCACAGGCCGAGACGGCCAAGATCTGAACGATGTCTGGAAAGACGGCGCACGGGCATTTCTGGGACTCGCAGTTAGCGGATTTCCAAATTTCTTTATTCTGTACGGACCGAACACGAACCTTGGGCACAATTCGATTCTCTTTATGATCGAGCAACAGGTGGGATATATCCGGCAACTGGTTGACGATTTCGTCCTGAAGGGTGTTCGTTCGGTTGAAGTACGCGAGCGGTCAATGCAGGCGTTCGATGCAGAGATATCTGACGCAACTGCTCAGACTGTCTGGGACGAAGACTGCAGTAGTTGGTACAAAAATGCCAGTGGTCGTGTGACCAATAACTGGCCTGACTACACCGTCAAATACAAACAACGGTTGGCTCGCCCAGACCAGCGCGACTGGTTGAGTCGAACCGCTAGTCCAGTTCTAGATCGCGGATGAACTGATCAAGAAATTCGCGATTCCTGACGCGGCGCATGGGTGGGAGCAGATCAAGGATCCGGTTGCGATACTGCGCTTCTGCAAGGCGAGGGTCACAGACCACCACGACACCGCGATCAGTAGCAGTTCTGATGAGTCTTCCAACTCCCTGAGCTAACTGCATGCCAGCTGTTGGGACGGAAACTTCCATGAAGGCTGCATCTCCGACCACCTCGCAGCGGGCCTGCACAATGGGGTCTGTTGGCACGGGAAATGGGATCTTGTCCAAAATCACTGCCGAACAGGTTGTGCCCGGACTCGATATTCCAGTCCAGAAACTAGCTGTGGCAAACAGGCTTGCATGCTCATCATTCAGAAACTGATCTTGCAACACGGGGTTTGGAGCGTCTCCTTGCGCTAGCAGGGTAAAGCCCTCAAGCCGCTCTCGACACAGATCCACAGTCGAACGCAGCATGCGATTCGAAGTGAACAGCGCAAGCGTTCGGCCCGACAGCGCCCGAATAACATGTTCAACTTCTTGTGCTACTTCCTCTGCCCAATCCGGATGCGTTGGCTTATGAATCTTTGGAACAAAGAGCACTGCTTGATCTCGAAAATTGAATGGCGAAGGCACGGACAAGTACTCGGCCTGCAGGCCGAGTCGAGTAGCGGTTCCGGAGTCCAAAGTGGCCGAGCAGCAGATAACGGTGAGGTCCTTTTCTGCCCATGCCTGGGTGCGCAGAGTGTCGGCGACATCGATTCGAGTCAGCCGTAGGACATGGCGATAATTGCGCGTGGGCTCAACCCACAGCACGGTTCCTTTACCCAGCTTTCCCAAAAGCGACTGCGTGTCATCCACCACTGATTCAGCTATGCGGACTGAGCGCTCGATACGGTGCTTCGCAGTTGATTCGCCAGCGTGTTTCGCTGCAGCGCGCAAGCTATTGAGCGCTCGGTCTGCTGCCACTGCAGCAGTCGAGACAGCAGCGGCAAGATCCTCGCCAAGACCACTCGTCAGGCGAACAGTTCCAGACCCCGCAATCCCATCCATACATGCTTCGAGCATCGCACCGGCCGACCGAAGAGAGCCTGACACCTTGTCCTCAGCAGCTACGCAGCGATCATGGACCCTGGCGAGGTTTGACAGTCTGCCCTCGGTGAGCTCGATGCTCAAGGAACCAACGATCGAATCCTCAAACTCGTGAGCCTCGTCAATAACGAGCTGAGTGTGAGGCGGCAGGAGCGTTCCCCCCGTTTGGATATGCGCCCCATAGAGATGAGCATTCACCACAACAATGTCAGCTGACTCAGCATCGGCTCGCGCCTGTTCTGACTTGCAGTCTGCTGAGTACGAGCATTTACTTGCTCCCACGCATTCACCGGGTCCGACCGATACCGTGGCCCAGGCCTTCCAATGTGGAGTGATGGGCAACTCGGCCATATCGCCGGTACTTGAACCCTCTGCCCAGTCGAGGATTACCTCAACCTCTTGGCGCACCTCGGCGTCGCTGAGGTCGACCTCGCTCACAGATTCATCGGCGCCAAGATCCAAGCCTTGTTGCCCCGTGCCATCTAACTGCACGCGCACCTCGGCGATGGCAGCCTCACAAACATAATTCGAGCGACCCTTAAGAACCGTGTAGCTGAACGGATTGTCGAGTACCTCCTGCAAAAACGGAAGCTCGACCGAGGCAAGTTGGTCCTGTAGTGCCTTTGACGAGGTAACGATCACTGTTCGCGCACCTCGTGAAGCACCAAGAATCGCAGGGATGAGATACGCAATCGACTTTCCAACCCCAGTTGGACCCTGTACCGCAAGGTGTTCCTTGAAAGCGAGGGCCCGCTCCACTGCCTGAGTCATGTGAAGCTGCTGAGGTCTCTCCTCGCCTTGCGGTATGGCGGCAATAACCTGTCGAAGCAGCTCAGCAGCGGGGGTAACAGACTCTGAGTTGTTCTTCTCCGCCGCTGCATCTGACACCTCTCAAGACTACGGCCCATTTGGTGGCTACCCGACAGCATTTTCAGTGTGAGCAGACATGACAGCTTGTGTCTCGGCAGGAGGTACCTCTCGACCCTACGGTCATGGGATTCGCCCACGCTGCAGTTTGGTCGACATTGCTTTTTCATTCGCAGCTAGGGTGACGACGTTGCCACTGTCAGTGGTTTTCTTTACATAGGAGCACTCGTGCCCTCATCAGACCGCTCGCAAGCGATGGACCATGTCATCCTTGTCCTGTTCGAGAATCGCTCTCTGGACAACCTCTTAGGGCACCTCTACGGTCCGGAAGATGCCAAGGCTTTCGAGGGAGTGCTAGGGAAGGATCTCAGCAATCCAGTTCCGCCATGGGCTGATCATCAGCCGCCGGACGGCAGCGGCACTGTGAAGGTGCATGTGGGTGACAATATGGATGCGCCCAACCCCGACTCGGGCGAGGAATACGCTCATACCAATACCCAGGTCTTCGGCACGCTTGACGAGCACAACAGATTCGCCGGTGGCGATGAGATTACGGCTCCATATAACGCCCCGGAAGAAGGTGCGGTACCCACGATGGACGGATTCGTCGCTGACTACATCTCTTTCTTCACCTGGGAGATGGGCCGGCAGCCAACGTACGAGGAGTACTCGCAGATCATGCAGTGCTTTACCCCAGAGCAGGTGCCAGTTCTCAATGGTCTAGCTCGTGAGTTTGGGGTATTCGACCACTGGTTCTGCGAGGTTCCATCCCAGACCTTCATGAACCGATCCTTCTGGACGGCGGCCACCTGCACCCCACTCCCGACCGGGGGTACCACCAACACGCCGATACAACACTGGGTGCATGACAACGTCTCGGAGACGATCTTCAACCGCCTAGAGGAGCACGGTCGAACGTGGAAAGTCTACGTTGAAGGCGACACGGGAGCCTCGCTCACCGGCCTGATCCACTGGCCGATGCTGCACGAGCGTTTCGCCACACATTTCGTTCCCTTTAGCGAGTTCGAAAAAGATGCTGCGTCTGGAAATCTTCCCGACTTTGCGATGATCGAACCAAATCTCTTGGTGGGCCACGGCGATTTCCACCCGGCAGCAGGAGCTGCCCTCGTCAAGGGCCTTGAACTTGATGTCGACGTTCCGTCCTCAATCCTCGCAGGCGATGCGTTCTTGCAGCGGATCTTTGATGCCTATCGGGGCATGCGCTCTGCTGATGGCGCGAATTTGTGGAACACGACTCTGCTCATCGGCTGGGATGAGCCCGGTGGTACATACGACCACGTACCCCCAGGTCCGGTCCCCGCACCAGACAAGGCGGCTCCAGTGGGGCAGATGGGTTTTCGATTCGATCGATCCGGCTACCGGGTTCCTGCCATCGTGGTATCACCTTGGGTTGAGCCGGGCTCTGTCTACAACGAGGAGCACCGCCACACCTCGCTCATCGCCACCCTTGTCAAGCTGTGGGACATCGGAGATGGGTTCACCGAGCGTGACAAGTCGGCGAAGCCAATTGACTACGTCTTCAGCAGGGAGACCCCCACTGACCCCGACGAATGGGGTGTCCCGCAAGCCAATCCGGTTCCAAAGTGGCAGATTGACTGGGAAGCTAGCGACCGGACGCTGAGCAACTTAGGCAGCGTCGCCATCCCCGGCCTGATTGAGACGGCAAAGGACAAAGGCTTGCCGCTGCCGCCGCAACTTGAGGATCCAAACTTCCACCTCACCACGGATCTGGCATTCCACGCACAGCAGTTGCTGTTCAGGTACATCTGGCCGCTGCTAGGACCAGAAGGCGAGGACCTAGATCAGATCAAGGCAATCGTCGAGCAAGATCTGAAAGACGCTACGAAGCCAGAGAGCGAGCAACGCAAGTAATCCGCCAAGACATCGAAGGAACAATTTGTGATTTCGCTGGTTACAGAGCCTGCGCCGTCACTTGATCAATCACCGTTTAGCTTGGTGGAGCAGTTGTGTGGTTGAGTGACCACGCAGGGTCTCCCCCCACTGAAGCCTGCGGAAGAGAAGATCATGGCTATTGCGCCCCCGAAAACTGACTCTGCTTCTACCGAGTACGACCGACGCTGGTGGATTCTGGGAGTTCTTTGTTTCAGCTTGTTGGTTATCGTCCTCGACAATTCAATTCTCAACGTTGCGATTCCAACAATCATCCGAGACTTGAAAGCCACCAATAGTCAGCTGCAGTGGATTGTTGACTCGTACACAATTGTTTTTGCTGGGCTGCTCTTGACCGCTGGTGCGATGGGCGACAAATTCGGACGAAGGAAGGCCCTGCAGCTTGGGCTCATCATTTTTGGGTTTGGGTCTTTGCTCGCAGCTTTATCCTCTTCCGCAAGTGAGCTGATCTCTACACGAGCGCTCATGGGCGTCGGCGCTGCCTTCATCATGCCTGCCACCTTGTCGATTATCACCAATGTGTTCCCTCCCCAAGAACGAGCCAAGGCCATCGGGATCTGGGCTGGTGTTGCCGGCCTTGGCGCAGCGCTCGGGCCACTTACTGGCGGATTCCTCGTTGAGCACTTCTATTGGGGATCAGTGTTCTTAGTGAATATTCCCATCGTTGTCGTTGGGCTGGTTGCTGGAATCGTCCTGATACCAGAATCAAAGGATCCATCGGCGCCTCGCCTTGACCCGGTGGGCGCAGTGCTCTCTATTGCAGCTCTCAGCCTGCTGCTCTTTGCAATTATTGAAGCGCCAACGGAGGGATGGCTACAGCCAAAGATTCTTGGAATCTTTGCAGCTGGTCTGCTCCTGGGAACAGCTTTTGTGCTGTGGGAACGCAGAGTCCCCGAGCCCATGCTCGACATGAGCTTCTTTAAGAATCCTCGATTTAGTGCTGCAAACGGCGCGATCACAGTGGTGTTCTTTGCAATGTTCGGCTCAATATTCCTGCTCACGCAGTATTTTCAATTCGTCCTCGGGTACTCACCCCTTGAGACGGGGGTTCGGATGGTGCCCTTTGCCCTGACACTGATGGTCGTGGCCCCAACGAGCTCGAAAGTGGTCAAGCGGTTCGGAACGAAGGCCACGGTCAGCGTCGGGCTAACTATCGTCGCAACATCCTTAGTGACCATGGCGTTTCTTGAGGTCGACTCCAGCTACTGGCAAATTGTCTGGCGACTCATGTTGCTAGCAGTCGGGATGGGGCTCACCATGGCTCCCTCGACAGACTCAGTCATGGGTTCACTGCCTCTCGGCAAGGCCGGGGTTGGCTCTGCTGTGAATGACACCACCCGACAGGTTGGAGGAGCACTTGGAGTAGCGATCATCGGCAGCGTTCTGGCCTCGGTCTATGGCTCCAAGGTGAGCGAGTTCTTAAGCGGGCAAGGAGCGCCAACCGAGGCAATCGATGCCGCAAAGGGCTCGCTCGGGGGAGCGAACCTCGTTGCGGCTCAGGCACCGAGTGCCGAAGCGGCCGCAGGTCTTCTACGCGTAGCCAATAGCGCTTTTGTTGATGCCCTGCACTGGAGTGTGCTCGTGGCCGCAGTTCCGGTAGCGATTGGTGCTGTCTGCGTGTACCTCTTCCTACCAGCAACAGCGCGTTCCGAAGACCTTCGCGAGCAGGGCGTTGAGTTTGAAGCTGAGCACCAAAACTGAGGCGACCAACCTGTAGCTGTGCCTCGACGCCTGCTGTGCCCCAACGACTAGAGCGTTGGCGGCAGGATGGCTTCAATCAGATGTGGTCCCGGAGTAGCGAAGGCCGCCTCAAGCTGAGTGCAGAACTCCTCGGCCGTGGTGGCACGGGTAGCTGCAACTCCTACACCTTGAGCCAAGGAAACAAAATCGATCCGAGGGTTCGTCAGATCAAGCATCTCTAACGCCTTTGGACCTGGGTGGGCGCCCACCCGCGTGAGTTCGAGGTTGAGAATCGCATACGACTGATTGTTGAGGATCACTGTGATCACATCAAGACCTTCTCGAACTTGGGTCCACAGCGCCTGAAAGGTGTACATCGCGCTGCCGTCAGCCTGCAGATTCAGCACCTTGCGCCCGGGAGATGCCACGGCGGCTCCCGTTGCTACTGGCATGCCAAAACCAATCGCTCCACCCGGAAGGCAAAGCCAGTCATGCCTTGGGGCACCAGCTGTAAACCCAGCCACGAAGAGACCTGCAGTATTGCCCTCATCAACAACAATCACGTCCTCTGGTAGAAGCGCACCGATTGCAGCTGCAAAGGATTCAGCGTTGAGGACTCCGCTTGGCTTCTCGGGCCGAGACGGAACTGCGAGAACTGCCGAATCAGCCGGAGCACCGAGCATTTCTGCAAGAGTCTCCAATGCCCCAGTCGAGTCATCTCCTGGTTGCGCCAGAACGTGAACAGTGCAGCCCTGCGGAACTAGGTCCGAGGCAATCTCTGGATAAGCAAAGAAAGAGACAGGTGAAGCAGCCCCGACCAAAATGAGGTGCTTCAAGCCGTCTAGTTGCATCTGAGCAAACTCAGCCAAGTACATGAGGCGGTCCAAAGCAGGAAGCCCTGCCCCTCGCTGCAGACGTGGGGGAAATGTTTCTGCGATAAGGCGAACTTGGGCAGTCTCACTGATTCGGCTTGCGGCGACTAGGCCCGGCTCCATCAGACTTGAACCTGCAAGCAGAATCGCAGTCGGTTCACCAGACTTCAGCACATCAAGAATCCGGTCCAAAGTAGATTGCTCGACACTCGGCGGAGTGGTCACTGTGGCAGGAGGAACAGGGCCGTCAGACTCAAGCCAGCACACATCAGCCGGCAGAATGAGCGTGGCTACCTGTCCGGGAGGACCGAAGGATGCAGCTACTGCATCGGCAGCATCCGATTGCAGCGTGGCAGTCGAATCAGCAGAGCGAATCCACCCTGAAACACCTCGAGCAATGCTCTCAATGTCGCTCTGCAACGGCGCATCGTACTGTGCGTGGTACGTGGCGTGATCACCGACGATGTTCACAATCGGCGTGTATCCGCGCCGAGCATTGTGCAGATTGGCCAGTCCGTTTCCAAGGCCCGGACCTAGGTGAAGCAGCACGGCAGCGGGCCTGCCGGCCATCCTTGCGTAACCGTCAGCAGCGCCCGTAGCCACGCCCTCGAACAATGCGAGTACGGAGTGCATCTCTGGAACTTCATCAAGGGCTGCAACAAAATGCATCTCCGAAGTCCCGGGGTTCATAAAGCAGGTGTCCACCCCCGCATCGACAAGAGTGCGTATAAGTGCTTGTGCGCCGTTCATAGTTGATCCTCAGTGTTAAATAGAATTTCGGGGTTCAGAATACCGTTGGGGTCGAAGGCCGCCTTGATGCGTCGCATGAGAGCAATCTTGGAAGGGTCGACGAGTTCGTTAAAGAACTGCTTCTTTGCACGACCCACGCCGTGTTCACCTGAGATTGCGCCACCCAGAGCTAGTCCAGCCGCAAAGAGTTCCGTGAGTAAACGATGCCTTCGCTCACTGTCGGAGCAGAAGATTCCCATATGTACGTTTCCGTCCCCAGCATGGCCACATCCGGCGATCCATGCCTCATACTCACCAGCAAGTGCTGCCACACGTTCCATGAAAAGGGGAATCTGAGCTCGCGGAACCACGATGTCGATGATGTCGTCAGCACCAGCTGCCTTAGCCATCCAAAACGCCTTCTCGCGGGCGTCAATCAGGCCTGCAGCAGCACCTGCGGGCAAAACGTATGCATCGATAGCCCCGAGTTCAAAGAGCATCTCTGACAAGCGTTCGGTGTCTTCTTCGAGACGCGACAGAACTGGATTTTCCATCATCACCACTAGGTACGCGAGCGCAGTGTCTTGAATCTCTTGGGGAATTCCAAGCTCAAGGCCCGTGAACGAGTGAACGGCGGACATCGTGAGCAAATCAATGTATTCCAGCACCACCGGACCGATGCCCGAATCAACCACTCGGGGAACTGCAGCCGACACCTGATCCAGGGTGCTAAACGGAGCCAGAACTGTCATCTGATGCTCGATTCGCGGAGACAACTTGAGCGTTGCCTCCGTCACCAAAGCAAGGGTCCCCTCGCTACCTACGACTAGTTGGGTCAGGTCATACCCCGTTGAGGCCTTGACAAACTTGCCACCTGATCGGAGCACCTCGCCACCGGCTAGAACAAGTTCCACGCCGAGTACCTGATGACGCGTGACGCCGTATTTCACTGCACGCATCCCTCCGGCGTTTGTCGAGATGTTGCCGCCAAGGGTTGAGGAGTACTCGCCGGGATAGACGGGGTAAATCAGGTTCCGCTCACGAGTCAACAGATCAAGCTCGTTCAGACGCACGCCCGGCTGCACCACAGCGACATGATTCTCGGTATCAATCTCGAGCACCTTATTCATGCGTTCAAACGAGATCACGATGGACTCAGGTGTAGGCACAGCAGCACCTGAAAGTCCCGTTCCCGCTCCGCGAGCAGTCACTGCCACCAGGTTCTTGCCAGCAAACTCCAAGATTGCTGAAACTTCCTCTGTGGATTCGGGACACACCACAACTGCAGGTGCGACAGCTTCTACCGTGAGACATTCATCGCTGCCGTAGTCGGCACTCAACTCGGAACGAAGCACGCGGTCGCCGGGAATAAGTTCTGCAAGTTGTTCGGTCAGCGTGGCCATAAGATCCCCCCAGATAGCTTCAGTGCAACAGAGCGCAACACCCAGCCAAGAACTTTGCTCAGACTAATTCACCTCGGCGCCGCTGTTCATCCTCATGCCGGACTGCCGTCTCCCGACCTGATCCTGAGCGAGACTATTCAGATGAGCACTTCTGCCGAGTTGATCCTCTGGATCGACAACCCGCATGCAACGGTCACAGAAGTAGTCGGTGCCAAGGCCTCGGCACTTGCTCGTGTCGCTGCTAACAGTTCTTCGCAGGAGGATTCCCTGCACATCCCGACTCCTGCAGGTTTCATCATCGGCACCGAGGCCTGTGCTCAGTTGCTCGGCCAAGACTCAGTGCGAGACCCTCTTACAACCCTCTTCCAGTCTCTCGCTGATGGCAAGGTTCTACCCACGAGATTTGCCGAGCAAGCTCAGACTCTGATTGATCAAGCCGCAATCTCGGAGCAGTTGCTCTACCAACTGGGACCTGCTTTGGAGCAGTTACAGGGCAAGGACGCAGACGCAGTTTTTGCAGTGCGCTCATCGGCGATCTACGAAGACCTCGAGCAGGCTAGTTATGCAGGCCAATACGAGACTGTTCTGAGTGTCCACGATCTTGCGGGGGTCATAAGCGCCTACCGGAGCATTCTGGGTTCGATGTTTTCGACGAGAGTTCTGGCTTATACCAATGCCCATCAGCAACCCTTCGGCCAAAATCTTATGGCCGTTCTGGTTCAGCGCATGGTGCGATCAGACCTAGGTGCTTCTGGAGTACTGCTGAGCGCAGACCCTGACTTGCAGGTTCATGTGACCTCGAGCGGTGGGCCCAAGAACAGCAACAACAGTAATAACAACACCACGGAAGACCTCCCTGCAGCCGTCACCTCAATAGAAGCCTGTTGGGGGATGGGCGATGCTCTTGTGGACGGACTTCTCATCCCGGAACGCTATGAGGTCAGACATCAGGGCCTCTCCAGTCTGGAGCGGCCCGAGGTGCGGGTCTTTCCCCAAGCCCAGCAACTCAAGTCCAACGGGTCCGCTGACCTGATCCCGACTAGCGACACTGAGCAGTCAACACAGGTGCTTCGGTTAGATCAGATCCTGCTGCTGAACGATTGGGGACAGTTACTTGCTGAGCGCTTCGGTCACCAGGTGGAACTGGAATGGGCAGTCGATGGCATCACACAGGAGATGGTCCTGCTGCAGGTCCGGCCATTTCTCCAAACAGCAGAACCGAAAGACTCGGATCTTTCCCTTGCGAATCCAGAGAACACAATCGCTCTCACTTCTGGGCTGGCAATTGGCTCGGGGACGGTTGAGTCAAGGGTCTGTGTGCTGAGTGACCCATTCGAGCCGGGGGCCTTCAAAGAGGGCGATGTACTCGTCACGCACAGCACCAATCCCTCATGGCTACCGTTAATGCTCCAGGCCTCTGCACTCATTACTGACCAAGGCGGTCGAAATTCTCATGCAGCCATCCTTGGCCGAGAACTGGGACTGCTCTGTGTGGTTGGTTGCATCGATGCAACGACCAAGCTGTTGGACGTAGATCGCGTGCAAGTAATCTGCGATCAAGGAGTCGGCAAGGTCCTGCCGGCTGCTACAGCAGCTCGAAACTCAGGGTAGAACGCGTAGCGTCGCAGCACAGAGAGATCTACCTGCTTCTTCGACCGAGAGATGCTGCATATTTCGAAGGCGGTCCCAAGATTCGAACGACCACAGCAGATCGAGCATCTCGACAGAATCTGCCGCTGATTGAGTGTCCGCAACACTCAGCTCTGCAGCGAACTGCGATAGGAGCTGATCTCGCAACTGTGCCGAAAGGTCATTCAAGCGCGTGGTAATCAACTCGGAGTTGCTCGGCCGAGCGGCAAGAGCGTGACGGGCAGGGGAGACCAGCTCAAAGAGCTGCCCACGCTGAGCTTTCAGTTCCGCTAGTCGCTGCTCCAGAGAACCGTCGGCAGAAAGGGATTCAACCAGCGGCGTGAGGCGAACGGTCTGCACTGCCACAAGGTCAGCGTAGAGAGTTTCCATATCTTCGAAATGCTGAAAGATCGAGCGCACTGAAGTCTGAGCTTGCTCTGCGATCTGTTTCGTAGTCGGCGTATAAATGCCCTGTCTGAACAGCTCAAAGAGCGCCTCGACAATGGCTGTTCGAGTCTTTGCGCCTCGGAGCACGCGACCATCAGTAGATGGGTGCTGCGCTGCAAGCTCTGCCGCCGAAAGGTTCATAGTGGAGTTGACCCTATGAACTCGTGAACCATGCT
>WLLG01000299.1 GCA_009700815.1 Actinomycetota bacterium | reverse complement strand
GTACTGATACAGCCGGAATGGACTCGTCCGTTCTGCGGACAGCCACAGGTTCTCACCCTCGCTCTTGCCGAATTTGGTTCCGTCCGCACGGACAATAAGCGGCGCTGTTAGGCCATGAACCGAATCACCGGTCCTACGGCGAACTAGGTCGACCCCAGCGGTGATATTGCCCCACTGGTCCGAGCCTGCCACCTGAAGGTCACAGTCATGATGGGAATGCAGTTCTAAGAAGTCATTTGCCTGTAACAGCATGTACGAGAACTCTGTGAACGAGATGCCTGACTCCCGCTGCAACCGGGTCTTGACAGACTCTTTGGCCAACATCGTGTTGATCGTTGCGTATTTGCCTACATCTCGCAGGAAGTCGAGCACCGAGAGGCGCTCCGTCCAATCGCGATTGTCAACGAGACGGGCGCAGAAATCACCGGGCGTAAAGTCCAACAATCGAGTGAGTTGCGCACCGATTGCGACCCTGTTTGCATCAAGCACCGCTGTATCGAGGAACTGTCGCTCATCGCTTCGACCAGATGGATCTCCGATCATTCCAGTGGCTCCCCCGACTAGAGCTATAGGGCGGTGCCCTGCAAGCTGAAAGCGCCGGAGCAGCATGATGGATTGCAGGTTTCCAATGTGCAGGGAGTCAGCAGTTGGGTCAAACCCGCAGTAGAGACCCACCGGGCCCTCATCGAGTCGCTTCGCAAGCGCATCAGCATCAGTGGAATCCTGCAGCAAACCACGAAGCTGGAGTTCCTCGAGCAGTTCTGCTCCCGTAGGCATAGCTAGCAACCTCCAACGATCACGACCCGGACAACCGAGTGGCACCACAACAGGGCCGAATCGTACTCGGCTCCCCGCCGAATCAGGGACTCCCGCATTCTGAGGATTCCCTCTGGCAATCAGGGGCCAATGCCACCGCTTCAGAGGCAACTGCAACAACAATGGTGGGGTGCGTTTCTCACGGCCATTTATTCTGATGCTGACGGTCATTGCAGTCACTGCCTCTGCATGCTCATCGGCACGTTCAGCAGCGCCCGTGTTGTTGCCTGTGAATGCCGAGCCTTCTGCTATCTACGATATGCACGGAACGCTCATCACCACGCTTCGAGAAGAGAACCGCTCCTCGGTTCCCCTCGAGCGAATCCCTAGCGTTTTGCAAGATGCGGTGGTTGCCATTGAGGACGCAAGATTCTGGGAACACAAAGGTGTCGACCCACGAGCCGTGGCCAGAGCTGCCAGTTCAAACGCAGCCTCGGGAGAAGTGTCCCAAGGCGGATCAACCATCACTCAGCAGTACGTCAAGCTAGCCATCCTGACTCCAGAACAGACCTTGGGTCGCAAGCTAGAAGAAGCAAGCTTGGCGTTGGCCCTCGAGCGGAACTATTCCAAAGAACTGATTCTCGAGTTGTACCTGAACACGATTTACTTGGGCAACGGAGCATACGGCGTGCAGGCCGCCTCTCAGAGTTACTTCGGCATACCCGTGGAGCAGCTTCGGGTTGATCAAGCAGCCATGCTCGCCGGGATCATCCAAGCACCATCGCGGAACAATCCTCGTACGGACCCAGACAGCGCGCTCAAGCGGCGGAACCTGGTACTCAAGCGCATGCGAGATCAGCAGTACATCACGACTACCCAATATGAAGCTGCAGTCGCTGCTCCAGTTGAGTTAGTAGAACTGCAAGCTCAGACTGAACAGGCTGCGTACCCCGCCCCGCACTTTGTAGATGCAGTCAAGGACTGGTTACTCAACGAGTCTGACGCACTTGGTAAAACGCCTGGAGCGCGACGAGAGGCGCTCCTGCGAGGCGGACTCAGCATCACCACCACGATTGACCTCAACTTGCAGAATCAGGCTGAGACCTCAATCGCAGAGGTGCTTCCCGGTCAGGGTGTAGACCCAAAGATTCCCGATGCGGCATTGGTCTCGATTGAGCCAAGCACAGGCTTTGTCAGAGCCATGGTGGGTGGGTACAACTACTTCGGAACGCACTCCTACCGGCAGTCGAACCTTGCAATGGGTTCAGGACGTCAGACAGGGTCTACTTTTAAGCCCATCGTGATGGCCACTGCGCTCGATGCCGGAGTATCGCCGAGCAAGCAATTCGCATCGCCAGGTAGCGCCCGCTTCAACATCCCCGGTGGTGTCTGGAGCGTGAAGGGCGGAGCCGGGTTGGGGTCAGGCACGATGCGTGACTGCGCCGTGGTGTCCTCGAACACCTGCTTTGCAAACGTCATTCAGGACCCCGCAGTCGGGCCCGAGAAGGCCAACGAGATGGCCAAGAAGCTTGGCATCGTGTCCACCAAGCTTGTCGCCACGCCGGCAATGGTGCTCGGACCGAACAACACCACTGTTGAAGATATGGCCGACGTCTACGCCACCTTTGCAAACGCCGGAGTACGCGTTCCGCCGACATTGGTTACAAAAATCACCGGCCCTGACGGTTCGGTTATCTATCAGCATGCTCATTCACAATCCAAGGCGATTGAGCCAGCGGTTGCCGCTCAAGTCTCAACCGCGTTGCAGGGCGTGATTACCGGCGGGACTGGAACCTCGGCAAATATCGGCAGAGAAGCAGCAGGCAAAACCGGATCAGCACAGAACAACACCGACGCTTGGTTTTGCGGGTACGTGCCTCAACTCGCGACGGCAGTTTGGGTGGGGTTTGCCGAACCACGGGCCAACAAGTCGGGGCAACGCTCCTTGGTATCGATGACAAGCCCCAACACTCGAATCACTGTCTTTGGAGGCACCTATCCGGCCAGAATTTGGGCCAGCTTCATGAAAGGTGCTCTGGCCGACACACCGGAACTCCCTCTGATTGCACCAGTACCCCCAGAGGTCACGACCACCACCGTTGCCGCTCCCAACGCAGCAGTTCTGGCGCCAGTACCTGCGAATTCATATGTAGAGGTGCCAGACCTAGAGGGAATGTCTCTGTCGGCTGCTAAGAGCGCACTCGAGAAACTTGGGCTGAGCTCCGAGAGCGTGACGGTCTTTTCGGCCACTGAGGCAGCAGGTTCGGTCACCGCTCAGAGTCCTCGACCAGGGTCCAAGCTGCGCGCGGGCTCCTCAGTCTGGGTTGAATCAATTGCACCGCCTACAACCACGACGACAACAACAACGACGATTCCCGTAGCCTCAACCACCACTGTGGCGGGCGGGGGAAAGCCCTCTTCGCCCAGCACTACTCGAGTCAGCCCAAGAGATTAAGCGGTCGCGATACCACCCTGTCCAAGGCGCGGTGACAAGATACCTGCCAGATGGAAGCTCCCGACACTTCAAGCAACCCGCCGCCAGTCGGCGCGGAACCCGATGACCAACAAGCGCCCCCTAAGCGCCGGCGGTTCACCTATTTCATAACGCTGTTTGCCATCCTCGCTCTCATGGGCGGTTGGGTCTACTTGATATTTTTCTACGACCCAGGGCTGATGATCGACGAACTCGCTGACCCCACCTTCCCCACTCAAGCCGAGAAGATTTGCGCGGCATCTGTAGCCGAGATCGAGAAACTCCCTCTTGCCAATCTGGCCTCCACTCCAGCGGAGCGAGCAGGCAATGTAGAGACCTCAAACACCATCCTTCGTCAGATGATTCAAGACCTGCGCCCAATCG
>WLLG01000298.1 GCA_009700815.1 Actinomycetota bacterium | reverse complement strand
TGGGCTGCGAGGTCATTGCCTGTGACCGCTATGCGCACGCCCCTGCAATGCAAGTAGCTCATCGAAGCTATGTCTTCTCTATGCTCGATGGCGCCGAGCTGCGGCGTGTGGTGGAGCTAGAGCAACCGCACCTTGTGGTTCCAGAGATCGAGGCGATTGCCACTGAGACGTTGTTGCAACTCGAGGCCGAGGGTTATCGAATTGTTCCCACGGCGAGGGCAGCGCACCTGACCATGAACCGCGAGGGGATCCGCAGATTCGTAGCCGAGGAACTACAGATTGCAACCTCGCCGTACTGCTTCGTCGAGACTGAAGCCGAACTCGCTGAGGCCTCGGAGCAAATCGGGTTTCCCTCGGTTCTGAAGCCGATCATGTCCTCAAGCGGGAAAGGTCAAACTGTGCTGCGAAGCGCCTCGGACCTGGCTCCGGCATGGGAGTATGCGCAACAAGGTGGTCGCAGCGGGGCTGGCCGCTGCATCCTCGAAGGTTTCATCCCGTTTGATTATGAGATCACCGTGCTGACGGTGTCGGCCGTAAACGGCATGCAATGTTGTCCACCAATTGGCCATATTCAACAAGATGGCGACTACCGGGAATCTTGGCAGCCCGCAGCAATGTCCGAGCCGGCTTGGCAGCAAGCACAAGAGATTGCCAAGCGGGTTGTGTCGAGCCTTGGGGGTTGGGGAATCTTTGGCGTTGAACTCTTTGTGCGCGGTGATGAGATCATCTTTTCTGAGGTCAGCCCCCGTCCGCATGACACGGGCTTGGTGACGTTAGCCAGTCTCAATATGAGCGAGTTTGCCCTGCACGCGCGAGCCATTTTGGGTCTGCCGGTGCCCCAGGTGGAACTTCGCCTTCCGGCAGCCTCGGTGCCCATCCTTGGTCACGGAACGGGCATCCCAAAATTTGTCGGACTCGAGGGTGCGCTCGCAGAACCTGAATCGCAGATCCGACTGTTTGCAAAGCCGAAGTGTGAGGGAAGTCGCCGCCTCGCAGTCTGCATCGCTGCCGATCAGAGCCTAGAGGTTGCTCGAGAGCGTGCAGCGCAGATGGCAGCAGCAATTACGGTCGAGTTAGACCAGTAGTCGCCCTCGACGAGTTGTTCAGTCGAGAGCGCAGGGCTACTCCGCAAAAATTGGGCCATAGGCGAACAGCCCTGGGCTGCCGCCAGTATGGACAAAAACTACGTCGCGTTGTTCGTCGAGCTGGCCCTGCGCAATCAGATCGAGCAGGTATCCAAATGCTTTGCCGGTATACACCGGATCGAGGAGAACTCCTTCGGTGGTGGCGAGCAACTCAATTGCGGCTTGCCCCGCTTGGGTAGGAATGCCGTATCCCTCACCGAGCGGTGCGTCGCTGACCGACCACGTGCTCGGATCTGCAATTGCGCAGCCAAGGTCTGCTGCAGTTGCCGCCACTAAAGAATCGAGCTCAGCCCCAGTGACAGAGGCGGGCTCGTAGACGCAAGCGACTCGAACCTGAGCGTTCAAGTTGGCAATCTCTGCGCCCAGAACTATTCCCGCTGCAGTGCCAGCAGTACTTGCGGCCACGACAATGGTGCTGAGATCCAAACCCGCAGACTCAACCTGTTCCGCTAACTCCAAACTGCCCTGCACATAGCCCAGCACCCCAGTGGAGTCCGAACCACCTGGCACAATCCCAAACAACTGACGACCCGAGCCTTGACCGGCCTCATACAGCTCGGCAAATTTCTCAAATGCAGCATCTGAATCTTCAACAATATGTAGGTGCGCTCCCAAGAGTCGGTCGAGCAACACGTTGCCAGAGCCGGTATAGAACTCATCGGAGCGGGGCACGGCGCGAGTCAGGATGAGGTCGCAGCTCAGTCCTAATTTGGCGCAAGCGGCGGCAGTTTGCCGGGCGTGATTTGATTGAAGAGCTCCAAAGGTGATGACCCCATCACAACCCTCAGCGAGTGCCTTGCCGAGCAAGAATTCAAGCTTGCGCGTCTTGTTGCCTCCGATTGCTAGGCCGGAGCAATCGTCTCGTTTCAACCAGATCCTGGGTCCACCGAGTTGTTCGCGAAGGCGGTCGCATGGTTGGAGGGGCGTGGGCCAGTGTCCGAGTATGACTCTGGGTTGAGCGGCCAAGAAGTTGCGAGCGGCCTCAGACATCACACAACCCCTTCGCGACGGAACCTCATCACGACGGACCCTGATCAACAAGGCCGAGCACGCGATCGGTATAGGGGTTACGGAATCGGCCGTCGGGGTCCATACGTTTACGTATGGCCTGGAACTCATCCCACTGCGGGTAGCGCGGGGCGAGCGTCTCGGCATTCTGGAAGTGGAGCTTGCCCCAGTGAGGCCGACCTTGATAGTCGCTCATAATCTTCTCAACGCCTTGAAAATATTGGTCGTACGGTTCACCGCGAAACATGTGTGCGGCGATGTAGGCCGAGTCCCGGCCCGAGGCATGGCTCAGGGGGATGTTGTCCCCAGCGGACCAGCGAATCTCAACGGGAACAGTGATGGGTGTGCCAATGCTGTCGATGAGTCGCCCAAGGCGGGTGAAGGCCTCGGGAAAGGTTTCGCGCGGGATGGAGTATTCCATCTCGATAACCCGAACTAGTCGGGGAGTTGCGAACACCCGATCGCTTCGGTCTATCCAGTCGTGTGCAGATTTTTGGCTAGCAATGGCAACGATGGTTTTTGCAGCTGGCGGAAACCGTCGGGCCACTTTGCAGGCGGCACCGTAGATGTAGTTATCAACGAGGACCTCCTCGAACCATTTTGCGGATTTGGTCCGGGGCCGAATTGGTTCTTGGGTGCGCCGGCTGCGCTTGGTAAGAGCAAGCCTTGAGCCGGGGAACCAAAAAAATCCGAAGTGATCGTTGTTGTCGATCAGGTCATCAAGGTCGCTCAAGATGCGGTCCATGGCAAGGGGCTCTTCAACTGCATGCAAGTTGAATGCAGGTACTGCCTGGATGGTCACGGTAGACAACATTCCAAGTGCGCCGAGGCCGACGCGAGCAGCCGAAAACACCTCGGGGTGGAGCTCAGCTGAGCACTCCAAAACGGTTCCGTCTCCGGCAATGAGTCGCATGCCACGCACACTGCTCGACAAGTTCGAGAACCTGATCCCCGGCCCGTGGGTTCCAGTCGATATCGCCCCGGCAATGGATTGGTAGTTGATGTCGCCGAGCACCTCTAGGGCAAGGCCGTGTGCTGCAAGCTCTTCACTGAGTCGCCACAGTGGGATGCCGGCTTGAGCAGTAACTAGGCCAGTGCTGCGATCCACATGCAGCACTCGCGAGTAGTCAGACAGGTCCAGCAGATGGCCGTCGGTGCAGGCAATAGCCGAGTAACTGTGACCAGAGCCCACTGCCTTGACGGTTCGTCCCGTTACGGCCGCCCGCCGGATAATGGCAACGAGTTCTTCTTCAGTAGTGGGCCGTTCCCAAACTGCCGGAACACAAGATTGGTTTCTTCCGAAGTTTCGCCAGACCTTGCCGGATCGCAGGCTGGTCCCCGGGGTGGGCAAGGTGGGTCCTGCCGAGGAGGGCTGTTGGGGAGTCATACTGCGATCATCGTAGGACAGCGACCCCCAAGATGACCCAAAACAGGGTCTATCTTCGCGGTAGTACATCAACATG
>WLLG01000297.1 GCA_009700815.1 Actinomycetota bacterium | reverse complement strand
CACAGACTTCAATTTCGTTCAACCAGGTGTGCCCTCTCAGGAGCGAGTCTGGGTGAACCCCACACAGGGGTGGTCAGCCACCGTGTATACCTGCGTTGAAGAACACTGGTATGGCGACACAAAGGCAACAACTACTATTTCCGTTCCTTCTATTGTGAATCTGAATGCCCCCACTGCCGTCATTGCTGGGCTACCTCTTTACGTCAGCAACCCGTACATAACTGAGTTCTATGCTGATGACTCACGTTCTTATGCTGACCAATGCAACAACGACATCCAAAACGTTTGGGGAAACAGCGAACAGCGCCTATCGAGCCTGTCGTCCGTGCTCTGGGCCAGAACGGTGGGCACTGGAATTGAAGAGGACTACATGGCGCAGAGCGGGAATTACAGCTATAACCTTCCTGTAACCACCTATCCGAAATGGTCAGATGCTTGGAAGTTTGCGTCGGATCAGACGGTCTACCCCAGCGGCGGACCTAACGGATACAGCTGTACAAACCCACCTTCGCAGAAGTTTGTGGACACGAACTGCTAGCGGTCAACTGGTTTCGTAGAACTGCGAATACCAGCGTCTGAACTCGGCGATGTTGCCGTCTGCTTTGATGAGTAATGGTTTGTTTAGAAAGACCTTGTCTCGCCAAATCGAAGCGTCAGCTTGCAGGCCGAACTCGCCAGTCACACCATCAATCAATTCATCGGCCATCTCAATAAGTTCACCCTTGAAGTAGAAGTGCCAGTGAAGACGGCAATGCTGCTGATCTATTGGAGTAGTCGTGGTGTACACGGTCATAAAGTTGGGGATGCGCAGAAGGGCAATTCCTGGGCCCCAAGTCTGACGGTTGAAATCGGTGCCGTCGGGTAGCTGTTCTATGACAGTAGAGAACGGGCCATCTGTGATGAACGTCGAGGTGCCACTGGGGATGCCATCGCGACCGTGAACAAACTTGAAGTGCGCATAGTCCACATTGTTCTCGCCCATCTCTTGTAGCGCCGCAACGAACTCAAACTGCCAGGGGACTGGGTCAGACCACTCCGGGTCTTCAACTTCGCTCACTCGTGGGATCTGGTAATTCGGAGGCTGTTGGCCGGCGTGATACCAGAAGAAGACAAAGCCATCTTGTTCGCAGACTGGGTAGGTAGGCACGCAGGCTTTGGCAGGAATCCTGGCATCGCTATACGGGATTTCTACGCATACCCCTTCGGTGTCATAACGCCACCCGTGATACGGGCAATTGATGGAGTCGCCCGTGACCCAGCCGCCCCCAAGGTGCGCCCCAAGGTGTGGGCAATGAGCGTCCATGACCACCGCTTCGCCCGACTCACCCCGATACACAACCAGTTCTTTTCCAACCGCAACCACTGAGTGAATCTGAGTGGCGACGAGCTCATCGCTGCCCACAATGCAGTACCAGCCGTTGGGGATTGGTGGAGAGGGTGGCCTGTCGGGCAGGGAGTACTCAAAGGCTCTCGGTTTAACGGAACTGCCGGCACTGGGCCCCGCTGACTCGTGTCTAGCTCGGTCGCCCAATCCAGGCGGCACCACCGTATTGCGGAGCGTCTGGGTGATCGGTGAGACCACGGGCCGTGCAGAAGCCTCGGGTGCGCTTTGGGCGGCGTCAGTTGAGTCAGACATATGGTTCACCTTGTTCGGTTCAGCTTGCGGGTTCTGAGTAGGACTTGATCTCTAGGTGCTCTTCGAATCCGGCTAGGCCCATTTCTCTGCCAAGACCCGATTGCTTATAGCCGCCGAAGGGAACATCAGGCGCGTACCAGACCCCACCGTTGATCGACATCGTCCCGGTCCGGATCCGCTTGGCAACTGCTAGGGCGTGTGCTGGGTCATCCGAGAAGATCGCACCCGAGAGTCCGTAGATCGAGTCGTTCGCAATAGCCACTGCTTCATCGTCGTCTGCATAAGGGATGGCGACGAGCACTGGACCAAAGATTTCTTCTTGGGCTGCAGTCATCTGGTTGGTGACACCAGCGAGCAGGGTGGGCTCGTAGAAGAAGCCGCTGTCTAAATCTGCGGGTCGCTTGCCGCCACAGACAATGGTTGCACCTTGGTCGACGGCGCCTTGCACATAGCCCTCAACACGATCTCGTTGCGCAGCGGTAATGAGCGGGCCCATAACGGTGGCCGCATCAGCGGGGTCGCCAACAGTAATAGTGGACATCATCGCTGCGATCTGCTGCACCCCTTCTTCGTAGCGAGCCTGAGGGATCAACACCCGTGTGGTGAGCGCGCATCCTTGGCCTGCAACTACACCCGTGCCGATAGCGGCAAAGGCAGCAGCAAGGCCCATATCGGCAACGTCCTCGAGGATCAGATGAACCGACTTTCCACCCAACTCCAAGAACACTTTGGTCAGATTCTCGGCCGCCGCTGCCATGATCCGGCGACCCGTCTCGGTTGAGCCTGTAAAGCTGATCAGGTCGACCCGTGGGTCTGTGGTGAGGAACGCCCCAAACTTTTTGTCGGCAGCAGTCACCACATTGAGCACGCCGGCTGGCAGGTCAGTGTGCTCGGCAAAGAGTTGACCCAGAGCAAGGCCAGTCCACGGGGTCTCTGGGGCGGGTTTGAGTACCACGGTGCAACCCGCCGCTAGTGCGGGCACCACTTTGGCAATGTTGATGTGATTCGGAACGTTCCACGGAGTAATAGCTGCGACCACTCCAATTGGCTCGCGCTCAATCCACCGGCGCGCTGGGCCACCCATGGTGTCTCGCACACCCAAGTCGGTGCTCCAGTCATATGACTCGGCAAGGTTGGCAAACCATTCCACTACTGCAAGAGGCTCGTGAACCTGAACCGTTGCGCATGACCCAAGTGGGGCTCCAACCTCGGTCACAGTGATCTCGGTGAGCTCTTGCTCATGCGCTCGAAGCGCATCATCGAGTTGACGCAGAACCCGAACGCGTAGCGCTACATCGTTGGCCCAGTCGGTTTCATCAAAGGCTCGACGAGCTGCGCTGAGCGCTTCTTCGCCATCGGCTGCGGTTGCATCCGGTGCCGTCCCAGCAACTTGGCCGGTAGTGGGATTGATGTTGTCGAAGGTGGCGCCACCGGTTGCTGCACGGAGCTGGCCGTCGATGAGTAAGCGGTGATTCGTAGTGAGTGAACTCATGACTCATTCTGCCCTTGTTCATGGTTGAGTGGTTGCCGAATTGGTACGCGCATCATTGAGAAGTCTGCTGCAGCGATGATGTGGTCATCCTCGTCATACACCTTGCACTCCACCACGATCAGTTGACTACCGATGCGAACCACATCGGCTTTGGCCACAACCTGAGCGGTTCGGGGCCGACCCAAGTACCGAACATGCATATCTGCAGTGACCAGCGATTCCTTCTCGGGGTCAAAGTCAGTTGCCCGTGCTGCGGCTAAGGCGCAGGCCAGGTCAACCATCGTTGCGATTGCACCCCCATGAAGATTGGCCGTGAACCCAAAAGCTCCGGGCAGCACCGGCATGACAACCTCGGCATGCTGTGATCCCTTCTCTGGGTAGGTCCAGGTCAGGCCCAAGAGGGTGTGAAGCGGGATCTCTCCTGCTTGGGCTCGCCGCTGCGCAGACTCTGCGCTGATGGAATTGCTATCGGACACGGGTGATTCCAATCGAGGT
>WLLG01000296.1 GCA_009700815.1 Actinomycetota bacterium | reverse complement strand
GCGCGCGCTAATGGCCGGCACCGCACTCAGCATGGTGAGCACACCCACCAGGCTGGTCAGCATCGCTACCACCCGCACCAGCCCCGACAGCCTGACTGCGGCCACTTGGGCCCCAGGCGCCGTTGCAGTGGGCAGCGGAGCAGTAGGAACTAAGTCCGAACGGCCATTAGCAGCGGGTGTCTCTGCATGAGGTGAGCGCATCGTGGGAAACAAAATCACATCACGAATAGAACTCGAATTGGTTAGAAGCATGACGAGACGATCGATTCCGATTCCAAGGCCACCTGTGGGCGGCAGACCCCTCTCTAATGCTTCGACATAGCGCTGGTCGAGTGGACTACTCAGAAGGGTTTCTTCGCCGGCCGCTTGGGCTCGTGATCTTTCGCTCATGAACCGTTCGCGCTGCTCCACGGGATCATTCAGTTCGCTATAGGCATTCGCAAGTTCCATCCCGCCGACAATCACCTCGAAGCGCTCGGTGAGCGAGGGGTCTGTGCGGCAATGACGTGCCAGTGGCGAAGTCTCAACGGGGTGGCCCGTGACAATGGTTGGAGAGATCAGATTTGCCTCGACACGGTCCTCGAAGACTGCGACCAGGCACCTTCCCGATCCCCAGGCTTCATCGAACCCCAACCCCATCCGCCCAAGAGCAGCCCGTGCTTGACCCAACTCCATGCGCGCTTCGATTCGCTCACCAGTGTGTTCGAAGACCAAGTCAGACATGGACGCACGCCGCCAAGGAAGCGCCAGGTCAACCTGCTGCCCCGAAGGAATCCGAACAGTCGTAGAACCCAGCGAAGCTAACGCTGCTTCAACAACAACGTGCTGAACGAGTTCCATCATGTCGATGTAATCGGCATAGGCCTGATACACCTCGAGCATCGTGAACTCGGGATTGTGCTTCGCACTCATCCCCTCATTGCGAAAGACTCGGCCCAACTCAAAGACGCGATCCATGCCGCCAATGACGAGTCTCTTCAGGAAGAGTTCCGGCGCAATCCGCATCATCAAGTCTTGGCCGAGAGCATTGTGCCGAGTCACAAATGGACGCGCAGTCGCTCCCCCAGCATCGGCCGCAAACACAGGAGTTTCGACTTCAAGAAATCCTCGAGCCTCAAGGGCAACACGAATGCCAGAAATCGCCTCTGATCGCATCGTGAACACCTTGCGACTCTGCAGGTTTTCCATCAAGTCAGCCTCGCGATATCGCGAGCGGTGCTCGACCGATCGGGGTCGACCGCGCTTATCGCCAGGGGCCACTAATGATGCAGAGAGCAACTCGAACTCTTGCACCCGAACCGACAGTTCACCCGTTCGAGATGCAACAATCAGGCCGGTCACTCCAATGAGATCACCTCGGCGCGGAGGCTCCACCCGAGGACGCGAGTCGCACATCAGTTGCAGCTTTGCCCCACCAGACTCCAGCGTGACAAACCAAATGCCGCCATGATCTCGCAGCAGCACAACGCGTCCAGTGCAACTGACTCGCTCCTCGGTCTCTGCCGAGGCGGGAAGGTCCACAAACTGCGCACGCAATTGAGAAATCGATGTGGTTGCATCAAATCGGCCGGGGTACGGGTCCACCCCAGCGCACCGCATCCCCTCGAGTTCAGCCAACCGCGCAGCACGCCAACTTGTGCGAGCGTGTTGCAACTCACCCATGTTCAGACACCCAAGAAAACCGGCACCCGGCTCTTTGGCCGTCCAATGATTGCCCGATCACCATTCACCAAGATGGGCCGTTGAAGTAGAGCCGGATGTTCAAGCAATACGGCAAGCACTTGCTCACGGGTTTCAACCATCTGATCGGTCAATCCCAGTTTTTTGAAGTTGGCATCACGACGGACAATGTCCGTGGGCGGATCTTCTAACTTGTCCAGAATCTCGTTGAGCTGTAGCGCTGTTGGGCGCTCTGCCTTGAGCATGTATTTCACGACCTGATAATCAACCCCGGCCTCTTCGGCCTGCTCTACTGCGTACTTCGAGGTGCTGCAGCCCGGGTTATGAAAAATGGTGACCTGACTCATGACTCTCAAGTTAGCTTGCGCGCTCAGGATCGGTCTGATCTGGCCACTCTTCGGACGTGAGCCAACCCATTCGGCCAGTTCCCCAAGGTCAAACTACTGCTCGCAGCCGGGTACCCTCGGGCAATGTCTTCCGTCACGCCCTCGCCAGCAGTAGCCGGTGGGGACGGTAATGGGGGAAGCGCCACGTTGGCGCAAGGTCCCGGCTCCTCGGCCACACCGCTTGGCATGGCTGCTGCGGTAGCCGCTGTGTGTGCATGGGGACTTGGCAACACCATCATTGCGGCGATCCCAATGACTGGGACGGCGATTGCCTTCTACCGACTCGCGTTTGCTTCGGTTCTTTACACGCTGGTCCTGTACGCCCGCGGTGGCAGACTCAGCCGGCGCAGCTTTCGTTTTGGCAGGGAGGGCGGTGTGGCGTTCGGCGCAAACATTTCCGCTTTCTTTGTTGCAATTCACCTCACCAGCGTTGCAAACGCCACCACAATCCAGGCTTTGCAGCCGCTAGTCATCGTTGGCTTTGCGGCAGTGATGTTCGGCGAACGCATCCGAATGCGGCACATCGTTTGCGCACTGATCGCTCTGGGCGGAGTGATTCTCGTCGCCTATGGCGCTGCCCAAGATGGCAACGGTGTGGGCCTTGGCGACCTGATGGCAGTTGTGGCCTTGGTCTTTTGGGCTTGGTATTTCATTGCTTCAAAAAAGGCCCGCCTCCACCTCGACACATTCGAATACATGACAGTGATGAATCTGGTGGCCTTTGTGGTGGTCATCCCCATCACACTGATCACGCATGATCTCTTCAAGACCGAGAATCACCTCAACTTGAAGTCGGCCCTCGCCATTCTTGCAATCGTGCTGGTCCCCGGTTCTGGGCACATTTTAATGAACTGGGCCCACGCTCACACAACACTGGTGCTGACCTCGCTGATTACTCTGGGCTTGCCAGTCATAGCGGCGATCAGCGCAGCAATCTTTCTGGGCCAATCGGTCACCCCAGTGCAGATCTTCGGCATTGCGCTCGTCATTGCGGCACTCTCGGGAGTGATCATTCTTGATGCAAAGAGAACCGCTGATGCGACTGAGCCCGCTGTCTAGATTCACCACCAGGTCGCAGAGTCCGTCACTTCATTTTCAGGGAGAGAGAACACTATGAGTGCAGACAATGACGAGCACCGCACAACTCAGGTCGTGCCATCCTCGGCGGCGTACCGAGATGCTTCATTAGCAATCGAGACTCGGGTGGACGACCTGATCACTTGGATGACCCTCAGTGAAAAGCTCGCTCAACTGGGAGGAGTCTGGTCAAGCGAACTTCTCGGTAACGAGGGTTTCTCCACTCAGAACTCAGCTCGCCTGATGCCCGATGGAACTGGCCAAATCACTCGCATTGCCGCCTCAACGGGTCTACGACCCCAGGGCATCGCAGCACTGCATAATCAAATCCAGGAGTGGCTGACTAGCCAGACGAGACTCGGGATTCCCGCCGTAGTCCATGAAGAGGCAGTGGCTGGTTTCTGCGCTCGAGATGCTGTGCAATTTCCGCAAGCAATCGGCCTTGGAGCAACTTGGGATCCAGAGTTGGTTGGCCAAATCG
>WLLG01000295.1 GCA_009700815.1 Actinomycetota bacterium | reverse complement strand
GTGGACATACACGCCCGTTTCATCAAGGTGACGCATGCGCGCTGCGCGAGCATCGGCAATTGCAGTGGCTTGCGGATTACCTACCCCAAGGACTCGTCCAGTAGTTGAGGCAACCCCAGGACCGACACCTACCAACACGCCTGCAGCTCCCGTGCGCATCAGATGTAATGCGGCTTGGTAGCTCGCACAACCTCCTACAAGCACGGGTACTTCCAGGCGGCGCACGAGGTGCTTCAGGTCTAGCGGTTCGTGCGCACCATCAGTGAGGTGTTCAGCAGAAGTTACCGTCCCGTGAATAACCAGCAAGTCTGGCTCCGCTCGAACGATATGAGAGAGCAGTGACTCGGTTGAGGCTGGAGTAACCGCAATACATACCGTCGCACCGGCTTCGCGAATCTCGGACACTCTCTGCGCAATCAAATCTGGTTGAACAGCACTGGAGTAGATCTCTCGCATGCGGGTAATCCGCTCGGTCTCACTCCCCTGCCCCGACCCGCGCTGAGCAGTCAGTTCTGCAATCTCGAAAAGGACATCAGTCGGGTCCTCGTATCTGCACCAGAGGCCCTCGGCATGCACGGCTGCGGCACCACCGAGGCGGCCCATCTCGATTGCTGTGGCGGGGCTACTCACTCCGTCGAGCGGCGCTGCAATCACGGGAATATCAAACTGATACGCGTCAATCTGCCAAGAGGTCTCGACCTCATCTGCGTCACGGGTGCGACGGCTCGGCACGATGGCTACCTCGTCAAGGGAATACCCCCGGCGGCCAGACTTGCCGATGCCGATTTCGATTTCTGCCACGGTCACCTTCAAGGAATTGGGAAAGGTGGGAGTCTAGGCCCTCTACAGCAACTCCGAGACCTCAGACCTGCTACTAAGAGAAGATCGAGAGGTACTCGAGCAGAGCTAACTCTTGATAGAGCGCAGAATCTGCCGGGCAACGGTTGCATTCATCTGATACACGACCTTGCCGGCGGCCTTTGTTGCTTGGTGTACCACGCCACCACCGGTTGACTCTTCGATGGTGTCGAGCCCCGCCACCACAGCATCTTTTGCAGCGTCGGTGACCTTGTAGCCCATGTTGGTCAGGCCCTTGACTACATCAGATTGTGCGATTGGTTCGGGTGCAGAGGTGGCGATGATACGCAGGGCCTCTTTGGTGAGTTCAGCCCCTTGGCTGACGGCTTGCACAGCGCTGATATTGCCCTGCTCCGTACCCTCTACCGAGGCCAGCCACCGGCGAACTTTGATCAGAATCTCGCCGTTGGTTTCACCTTCGAAACTTAAGGTTGGCATATCAGTCTCCCTGGGCAGTTGGCGACACTTCGCCGCCGCTACCAAGTTAGCTGCGCACAGGCCCTCTAGGAGCCTTCCGGTTGGAGTGACTAGACTCAGCGCATGACGCCCCCAAATGAAGTTCCGGCAGGCTCATCGCTCCCCACGGGGACCACAGCAGATCCACTTTCTCGGTTCGGGCCTATGGGCCTCACCTTTGATGATGTCTGTCTGTTACCCGCAGCTTCGGATGTGATCCCTTCAGAGGTTTCCACTGCGACTCAATTAACCCCAAAAATCCGCCTCGCGATACCGCTGATGTCTGCAGCTATGGACACCGTTACCGAGGCGCGGCTTGCAATTGCAATCGCTCGCGAAGGCGGCCTTGGAGTGATCCACCGAAACCTATCTATCGAAGATCAAGTGATCGAAGTGGATAAGGTCAAACGATCGGAGTCGGGAATGATCGTTGATCCGGTCACCCTGCACCCCCATGACCTAGTTGGCTCGGCTCTTGACCTGATGGCGAAGTTCCGCATTTCCGGCGTGCCCATCGTTGATGAATCTCACCGGCTCGTCGGCATCCTTACGAACAGGGACCTACGTTTTGAGGAGGACCCGAGTCGGCCGGTTTCAGAGGTCATGACCTCTGAGGGGCTCATCACTGCCGCTCAGGGAACCACCCTTGAAGAAGCCCAAGAGATTCTGGGGCGGCACCGCATTGAAAAGCTTCCCGTAGTTGACGCCGATGGCCGGATCACGGGCCTCATCACCGTGAAAGACATCTCAAAGAAGCTCAAGTACCCGAATGCCACCAAAGACGAACAAGGCCGCCTTCGCTGCGCTGCAGCAGTTGGCGTTGGGGAAGACTCACTCGAACGAGCTCAGGCCCTAGTCGATGCTGGAGTGGACCTGATTGTGGTGGACACGGCGCATGGGCATTCAGCAGGCGTGATCGAAGTTGTCCGCAAAATCAAAGCCAACCTGTCAGTGGAAGTTGCCGCAGGCAATATCGCAACAGGTGCTGCTGCCGCTGCGCTGATTGAGGCAGGAGCTGACGCAGTCAAAGTAGGCGTTGGCCCAGGTTCGATCTGCACTACCCGAATTGTTGCTGGAGTGGGCGTACCACAACTCACTGCCGTATTTGAGTGCGCATCCGTTGCCGCCGCCCACGGGGTGGGCGTGATTGCAGATGGCGGAGTCAGATTCTCGGGCGATATCGCCAAAGCAATCGGCGCTGGGGCCGATGTCATCATGGTGGGAAGCCTGCTCGCAGGCGCAGACGAGACTCCAGGAGAGATCGTGCTGTCGAAAGGCGAGCGATACAAGACCTACCGCGGCATGGGTTCACTCGGAGCCATGAGCGCACGCTCCTTCTCAAAGGATCGCTACTTTCAAGACGGAGTGGAGTCCACCGAAAAGGTGGTACCCGAAGGAGTCGAAGGACGGGTTCCCTACAAGGGTGAAGCCCAGAAGATTTTGTACCAACTAGTTGGCGGACTGCGATCCGCAATGGGTTACTGCGGGGCGCACACCATCCCAGAACTGCAACAGGGTGCACAATTTGTTCGCATGAGCCCTGCGGGGCTCCGCGAAGCTCACCCACATGACGTCACCATTACTGCCGAAGCACCGAATTACTGGATGTAGCTGGTAACTGTCGGGTAACTGGTAGCTGTCGGGTAGCTGGTAACAGTCGGGCTGGCTGCTATAGAGCAGTTACCGAAACGGGTTCGAGCGATGCAACATTGTCGCCGGTGCCGAGCTGCCCAGAGGAATTATCGCCCCAGCACAAGGCCGCACCATTGGTCCGCAGCGCACAGGTGTGATCATCACCGGCAACAATCTGGGCAAGCCCAATCAGGCCGACTACTGCTTGAGGCGTTGAGTTGTTCACTGCAGTGCCATCACCTAACTGGCCGCTGCTATTGCGTCCCCAGCAGGCCGCAGCTCCAGCGCCGGCGATGCCACAGGCATGTTCCCCGCCAGAAGTGATCGAAGAAACAGCGGTCAGACTGATAACTGCCTGAGGGGTGTTCGCAAGCCGTGGCTCGGGGGGTGGGTCACCCTCCACTGGCGGCGGTGGCAAAAAGACACCGTTGCCGAGTTGCCCATAGAAGTTGTCTCCCCAGCAAACAGGCAACCCAGTTGCTCGGTTTGCACAGGTAAACGACCCACCAGCGACTACCGAGGTTGCGTTCGTTAGTCCAACCACAGAGCCAGCTACGTTCTCGTCTAGGAAGGTGCCACGGCCAAGCTGGCCGTTGTTACTCGCTCCCCAACATGAGACGCTGCCTGTGTTGATGAGCGCACAGGTATGAGCCTCACCAGCCGTGACTGCGACAGCGCCAGTGAGCACCGCAACACTTCTC
>WLLG01000294.1 GCA_009700815.1 Actinomycetota bacterium | reverse complement strand
TTCCTGCCGCCAGACTTTGAGCTTCAGATTCAAGGTGGTGCTCACAATTATTCTTCTTCCCTTATCCGGGCCGACTACTGCTAGTGCCGTTTACTTGTAGCTGCGCTGAGACAACTTGACGTTGTCAAAGACGAGTGGTTCTTTGTTCAGGATTGCGTCCTTGTGAATATCGGGGCCGCCGTATTCCCAAGCTGCGACATAGGCGAAGTCCTCGTCATCACGAAGAGCCTCGCCCTCGGGAGTCTGGTGCTCTTCCCGGAAGTGACCTCCGCAGGACTCCTCGCGATGTAGAGCGTCACTCACTTTGAGCTCAGCCATCTCCATGAAGTCAGCGATTCGCAAGGCCTTCTCGAGGGACTGATTAAACCCGTTACCAGAGCCCAGCACCTTGACCTCTTTCCAGAACTCTTCGCGCAGCGCTGGAATCTCGCTCAATGCGGTCTCAAGGCCAGCCTTGCTCCGGCTCATGCCGCAATAATCCCAGACCAATTTTCCGAGCTCGCGGTGGTAGTGATCAGGAGTTTTGGTGCCCTTGATAGCCACGAGTTGATCGACCATGTCTTGGGTGGAGGCAAGCGAACTGGTAAACGCCTCATGAGAGGTCTCGACCGGGGCATCCCCGAGTAGCCCCGACAAGTAACCAGCCACAGTGTTTGGCGCCACAAAGTAGCCATCAGCCAAGCCCTGCATGAGCGCAGATGCACCCAAACGGTTTGCGCCATGATCACTGAAGTTCGCCTCTCCCAACGCAAACAGCCCTGGCACCGTGGTCTGAAGATTGTAATCAACCCACAGTCCGCCCATGGTGTAGTGGGTTGCTGGATAGATACGCATCGGAACGCTGTAGGGGTCTTCGCCCGTGATGCGCTCATACATATCGAACAGGTTGCCGTAACGGGCCTTGATGGTTTCCTTGCCAAGCCGTCCAATGGAATCAGCGAAGTCCAGGTACACGCCGTTCTTGAGCGATCCCACGCCGCGGCCTTCGTCCACCACAATCTTTGCGTTGCGTGAAGCAACGTCACGAGGAACCAAGTTGCCAAAGGCCGGGTACTTGCGCTCCAAGAAATAGTCACGGTCGGCATCTTGAATCTCGCCAGGTGCGCGAGTTTCTTCCATGGCCGAAGGCACCCAGATGCGCCCGTCATTTCTCAGAGACTCAGACATCAGCGTGAGCTTGGACTGGAACTCATCAGCCGGCGGGATGCACGTTGGGTGAATCTGCGTAAAGCAAGGATTGGCGAAGGCCGCACCCTTCTTGTGCGCACGCCACGTGGCGGTCACGTTGCATGCCTTGGCGTTGGTCGACAGGAAGTACACGTTGCCGTAACCGCCAGTTGCCAGCAGGACTGCATGTGCCGAATGGGCGCTAATTTCGCCAGTCAGCAAGTCGCGCGCAGTAATGCCAATAGCGCGGCCGTCGTGCACCACGACGTCTTGCATGTCCATGCGGTTATACAGGGTGACGGTGCCCAACTGAATCTGCCGAGCTAGCGCCTGATAGGCACCCAAGAGCAACTGCTGCCCGGTTTGACCACGGGCATAAAAGGTTCGAGATACCTGGGCACCACCAAAGGAACGGTTGTCCAAGAGTCCGCCGTACTCGCGAGCAAAGGGCACACCCTGTGCCGTTGCTTGATCGATGATATTGACCGAGCTTTGGGCCAAGCGGTACACGTTTGACTCACGCGAGCGGTAGTCGCCACCCTTGATGGTGTCGTAGAACAACCGCTGAATGCTGTCGCCGTCGTTCTTGTAGTTCTTTGCTCCGTTGATACCGCCCTGGGCAGCAATTGAGTGCGCTCGACGTGGAGAGTCGTGATACGTGAACACGCTCACGTTGTATCCAGCCTCACCCAAAGAGGCTGCAGCAGCAGCACCCGCTAGGCCAGAGCCGACGACGATTACCTCAAACTTGCGGCGATTGTGCGGGGCCACGAGTTTCAGGTCGAACTTGTGCTTATCCCACTTGTCAGCCAGCGGGCCTTCGGGTGTTTTGGAATCGAGGGTCAGTGCCACGAGGGTGAACCTCCTGCAGTAGTAACGGGCATTTGGGCTTGAGTTGGCGAAGTGGGAGTCACGATTTCAGTGCACCACGCCAGCAAGAACAGCAATAGGGAACAGGCAGTTGATTCCTGCAACCAGAATGGCAAACCCCGCCGCAAACCCTCGGCGAGCGCTGTTGTAACGAGGGTTGTTCATGCCCGTGCTCTGGAAGATCGACCAACCTCCATGGAACAAGTGAATGCCCAATGCAATATTGGCCAGGATGTAAATGATGGCGATTGGCCAACGCTCAAAGCTGGCTACCAAGTTGTCGTATGCGGCGCCACGCACGTAGTCGGGGTTGGCAAACCCCCAAGTCAGATCCGCAAGATGGAAGATCAAGTACAGGCCAATGATGATGCCCGTCCAGCGCATAGTGCGTGAAGCAAAGCTGACCGCCACATAATCACGTGGCGACTGGTACTTGATGGGACGCGCTCGGTGATTCATCCGGGTCAGCGTGTATGCCGAATGAATATGGAACCCGAACATGACAATGAGCCCGATGCGGAACCCCCACAGCAACACTCCGTGCGGAAGGATCGGATATAAAAGCGTCCGCAAGCTCTCGGCGTAGTGGTCAAACTCGGTGCGGCCTAGGAACATCTTGAGGTTGCCCACCATGTGAACAAGCACAAAGCCCATCAGGCCAATGCCCGTGAGAGCCATCACCCATTTTTTTCCAATGGCTGATGAATAAAACTCCACAATCCAGAACCTGGATTGTTTGGGGGGGCCGTTCACTTCCGGGGCGTCAGCTCCCGGACGACTCTCCGTTGCTTGGGTCATGCATATCTCCTGGCCAGACCAGCACGCTCCGAACGCAGTGCTCAGTACGTCCGAAACTAGTGCGTCTGAGCTCTCGCGACTAACCGGCGCAAGATTCCTTCGGTTCACAGCCCCGCATTACCCTCATCGGCGTGTTCTATGTTCCAGGAATTTTTGAACCTCGATTCACCGTGACAGTCCGGCTGCTAGGGGCCGAGGCTGAAGCCATGGCTGACCGTTTTTGGTTATTCGGAGCCACGGCTGTGGTCGAGCTCGCAGACAGCGAAGGGTTTGTCAGGTTGATCGGAGATCTGACGCCCTCGGGGATTCGAGGCATAGAGGCCGGTTCCCTTGTAGTTGGAATTGATCCCATCGAAGCCGATTTTGAACTCAGTAATGAGTGGCGCAAGCACGCTCAGGTTTGGGTCTGTGGCAATCGAATTCTGCTGCGGCCAGAGTGGGTCAGTAACGATGCGCAACAACAACAGCAGCTAGATGACGGGTCGCTGCTTGAGATCGTTCTGGAACCAGGCTCGGCATTTGGTTCCGGGAGTCATGCAACGACGAGACTCTGCGTTGGGCAGATCGCGCAGCTAGATCTTGACGATGCGCGTGTTCTAGACGTGGGCTGTGGCACGGGAGTTCTGAGTGTGGCGAGTGTTCTAGTCGGAGCGGAATCAGTGCTCGCCGTGGACAGTGACCCTGAGGCAATTCGAGTCACCGAACTAGTGGCCGCACTCAATGGAGTCTCGGAAAAGATCCAGACGTTGCCCGCTCAGGGCTTTGTCGGTGACGGGACCGAGTTTGATCTCGTACTGGCAAACTTGTTGCTGCCAATCATCGAAGAGAGTGGGTCACAGCTAGC
>WLLG01000293.1 GCA_009700815.1 Actinomycetota bacterium | reverse complement strand
TCAATTTGTTGCCCACCTTGACTGCTGAAGAGAACATCACCTTTCCCCTCGACCTTGCGGGCCGCAAGCCAGATTCAGCTTGGATGACCCATGTAGTCAACACCGTGGGCCTTTCTGATCGTCTGCATCACAAGCCGTCCGAACTTTCGGGTGGGCAGCAGCAGCGCGTTGCCGTGGCCCGGGCACTTGTGGAGCGACCAGAAATCATCTTCGCCGATGAACCCACCGGAAACCTGGACTCCACTTCCTCGGCAGAGATCCTCTCATTTATGGAGGGTGCGGTGAAGGAGTTCGGCCAAACCGTTGTGATGGTGACTCACGATCCAGTTGCCGCATCTCATGCAAGTCGGGTGTTGTTCCTAGCCGACGGACGTATCGTTGATGAACTCATGGACCCCACACGGGATTCTGTTCTTGACCGTATGCGCAATCTTGGCGACTGAGCGGACTGACCCATGTTTAGCTACGCCCTCAAGAGCCTTCGGGCAAATATCACTCGACTCGTTGCCACTGCCCTTGCAGTAATCCTTGGTATTGGATTTTTGGCCTCTGGATTAATGCTCACCGATGCCATGCGATCAGGCCTGACTGGCGATGTTGAGGAGCAGTACCAAAATGTTGACTTTGCCATTATTGCAACGGCGAGCAGCGAGCAGAGCAGCGGGATGGACTTTCAGCTCACTGTTCCCGAATCGGTGCTTGCAACAGCACGAGCTACCCCGGGGGTAGAGGCAGCTGCCGGAGAAATCCAAGCTGACGCCCGCGTGTTGCGCCCAGATGGCACGACGGCGAATCTGCGTTCTCAAGGACGATCCTGGATTGCAGACTCAGAACTCAACCCGCTGAGTTTGGATGAGGGCTCTGCGCCCAAAGGGTCAGCCCAAGTAGTACTTGACCGAAAGCTTGCCAGCGAGGCTGGCGCTTCCGTGGGCGACACAGTCTCGGTGCAAACGCCTGCAGGAACCAAGCAGTTCAAAGTCTCTGGGATCTCCTCCTTTGGCCGCCAGGACGCACTCGACGACGGTGGAACAATCTCATTTTCTGAAGAGACTGCAGTACAGGTGCTCAACGCAGGAACGCCTGGGTTTAGCGATGTCCTCTTGCGCACTTCAGGTGACCCAGCAACTGTTCAAGCTGCACTAGAAGAGGCGCTGCCGACCTCTGTAGCTATCCAAACCGGGGAGCAGTTTGTATCGGATGCAGCAGAGTCCGCCTCGGCATTTATCAGTCTTCTTCGGCCAGTGCTGCAGGGGTTTGCGTATCTGTCGATGTTTGTTGCCGCCTTCGTCATTTTCAACACCTTCTCGGTAGTCGTAACCCAACGCTTTCGCGAACTTGCACTCATCCGCGCCGTTGGCGGAACACCCGCTCAGGTTCGCAGGTCGCTCATCTTTGAGGGGATGGCGATCGGCGTGGTGGCCAGCGCTCTCGGCATTGTGGTGGGAGCCGGTTTAGCTATTGGCCTGCAGGCTTTGTTGCGACAGTTCGATTTAGAAATCCCGGGTGCAGGAGTCAAAATCTCTACCTACACGGTGGTGCTCTGCATGCTGATTGGTGTTGTCGTCACAACCCTGTCTGTCATCGTCCCAGCGTTTCGAGCAGGACGAACCAAACCTGTTGAGGCCATGCGCTCCTCTGCTGTTGATACCTCTGGATCATCTGCAGTTCGGGCAGTGTTTGGAGCAATCTTTCTACTCGGAGCCATTGCTTTACTACTAGCTAATCGCTTTGTAGGAGTGCAGTGGTTCTATCTGACCTTTGGAGCACTCTTTTTGTTTATTGGGCTGTTCATTGGCGGACCGCTGCTGGCTCGATTGTTTGCAATTCTTGTCCGTCCGATCATGGCCCTATTCGGCATGACTGGCCGTCTGGCTGCTGATAACGCCGTGCGAAACCCAAAGCGCACAGCCACCACTGCCAACGCATTAGTCATCGGGCTCTTTCTAGTTACGCTCGTCACAGTCTCTGGCGAGGCCATGAAGACATCTCTGGTTGATCAACTGAGCAGCGCATCCTCACCGGACTTCATCGTGAGTTCACAAGGCGCAATAGACCCCAAGCTTGTGTCGAGCATCGACAAGACACCTGGGGTCACCAACACGGCTGCAATCAAAAGTTCGGTGGCTGTTGAGTCAACTGGTCAAGCCACGTTCGTTTCTGCAGCGAGTCTCGATGAGCTCACCAAGTCTGCCGGCTTGAAGGTCACATCGGGCTCTTCAGATGCTGTTGCGAGTGGGGCCGGAATCGCCGTCCCTGACTTTTCGAACTTCGGCGGAGGGGCGCTCTCTAGCCCAGGAGCTATCGGAGCGGGCCTCGGAGATGTCGTCATACTTCGAACGCTGGATGGCCAAGAACTGAGCCTGCCAATCGTTGCTGTCTACGAAGGCAGCTTGGAAAGTTTCGTCGGGAACATCATGAACCCAGAGACGTTCAAATCTGTGGTCGGCGAGAAGCCAGTGTCTCAGGTGTTTGTTCGGGTTGAACCGGGTCAAGCAGATGCCGTGGGCCAAGACTTAGAGAAGGTCCTGCAGGGTTACACCGGAGTCGAGGTGCAACCCGGAAACTTTATTGGTCAGATTGTGGGCACCGTCTTTGATTTTCTGATCGCCGCGGTGAACGCCCTGCTTGCCATGAGCGTGATCGTCGCGCTGGTCGGGATTGTCAATACCATGACGCTGTCGATCTTTGAACGCCGCCGGGAGCTGGGCATGGTGCGAGCACTCGGCATGACCCGCCAACAAGTCGGACGTATGGTCCGCTTTGAAGCCGTGCTGATTGGTTTGCTCGGCACACTTGTCGGGATGGGTGCTGGCATTTTGTTGAGCTGGGTAGTGATTTCGAGCATTGCGGACGGAGCGATTGACCTGTCCTTCAACTGGGCACGCGTTGGCTTGATCTTCTTGGTGGGCATTCTTGTGGGCGTGGTTGCGTCCATCCTCCCTGCTCGCAGAGCCACTCGTTTGAACATGCTCGATGCAATGAGCGAAGCCTGACCCCCTAGGGCTTCGCAGTTGTTTCGGCAATAACCCAGTTGCTGGCGCCGTCACGTTCTAAGAGACCATCGCTTACTAACGAGTCTGCAACGGCTCGAGCACGAGCTTGTGCATCAGCTTGACCTTCTAGTCCAGCAGCAGCACTCAGCCCCTCAGGCGAAACTGCCCCCTGTTGCGCAGCACGCAGAAGTCGGCCCCGCGCTTGGCGAGCCGAGCCCTCAAACTTGGCTTGCCTGGTCGAAACTGCTGCCGAGCCCGCAGCCGGGTCGGGTGCAGGCCAAGAAGCCCGCGCCCAAGCGCATGTGCGCCTGACTGGGCATCCTGTGCAGACCGGAGCTTGCGGCCGACAGCGCAGCGCTCCGATATCTAACAAAGCTTGGTTCCATGCCCAACTTTGTCCGCTAGGTAGCCATGCATCGGCCTGAGCCTGTGCCTCTGCCCGGCCAAGTGGTCGGCCTGCACGGCGCGCCAGAATCCGACCCAGATTGGTGTCGACAATTGCGGCATCTTGTTCAAAGGCAAAGGCCAAAACTGCTCTTGCCGTATACGGTCCGACGCCCGGAAGTGTGAGCAGATCTTCGAGTCGATTCGGAATGACTCCGCCGTTTGACTCCACCTGAATCGCTGTCAACTGCAGGTTGCGCGCACGACGAGGGTAACCAAGACCAGCCCATTCTTCTAGCAACTC
>WLLG01000292.1 GCA_009700815.1 Actinomycetota bacterium | reverse complement strand
GCATGGAGAACAACAGGTAACACAGCACCCGCACATACCACCGTGTATGACCCCTGGGGCACACAAATCAGCACCACCCCCCAACCACTCCCCACCAACGCACTCGAACTCGCCCTCTATTCCAGTGGTTGGAAAGGCACCGGCCGCCTGCCCATAAGTGACGATTTCTACACCATGGGTAACCGCGAATACTCCCCCCAAGCAGGACGGTTCTTGCAACGAGACCCACTCATAGGCGGATCCACCAACGCATACGAATACGCACTCGGTGACCCATGGAACAACAGCGACCCATCCGGCAACATGAGCATCGGCAAATGGGTCGGACTCGCAGTCTCAGTCATCGCAAGCGCAGTACTCTCCATCGCTACCGCCGGAGCCTACGCAGCCATCGCCGCAGCCACCATCGCAGGAGCAGTCAAAGCCTACGCAGCAGCCTTCGCCGTCGGAGCAGCAGCAGGAGCAATCTCAGGCTTCGCAAGCTCCACCGTCGAACAGCTCATCGACCCCGGAGACATCGACTGGCAACGAGTCGGCGCAAGCGTCCTCATCGGCGGCGCAATAGGCGGAGTCTCAGGAGCAGCCCAATACGGAGCCTTCATCGCAAAACAAAGCGCAGCTCAGGCTCAACACCTCCTCCCTTTCGAAACCAACTACGCACAAGATTTAAGAAATTTAAGTAAGTTTGAAAATGCCATGTCAAGATTAGAAGTAGGCACTGAGCTTTGGGATGATGCTGCGGGCCGTGCCGACGATCTGACTTACAAAATTGCTTTGAATAAGGGGCGCTTTCTTGCGGCTAATCCGTTTATACCACCCAGCCCCCTGTACGGCGCTGGGGTCGTCGTCGGTTCCCTCGGAGGCGCTGCTGCGTGGGGTACGGGTTTCTTAGTCCCGACCCCAACAGCAGGGGGCGTCCCAACTCCGCTACCCCCAGTGATCGCCCCAGAGGACGGCACCGTAGACGTCGGCTCCGAAGGCGCAGTCCTACTCGACGAAGCTTTCGGCTAGCCCCCCAAAAAACCCGCTCTGTTATGCGCCTGACCCCCTATCGGGGGTCGCTCGCAAAACAAAGCGGGGGGTCACGCCTGTCGCGAGCCGCAGGCTTTACGGGACCGTGGGGACCGTGATCGAGGCTATTGGGAGTAGGTTGAGGTTTGCGTCGTCGGCAACAGCCTGAGGTCCGGTTCCAGCGCCATCAACGTCCGAGCACTTCACGGTCACGTTCTGAGAACCATTGACGGTCAGCCATCCGGTGCCTGACACCGAACCATGAACGCTCGATCCGTAGTTGACGTCCGGGACCGACACGTTCGCAGCCGTTCCTGAGTCGATCGCTACGATGCACTGAGCCTCTACGGCCTCAATCGTTAGGAATCCCACCGCGAAGTTCACTGCGTAACTCCCTGCGGGAGGAGTGAGAATATTGGACGGGCCAGGAAAGACATCGGTAAAGGTCCCGGTGCCGAATGACACCGTTGAACCCGATGTGGACTGACCAAAAGCAGTGAGGGCCGGACCAGCGGGACCAGGCGCACCATCGGTGCCATCGATGCCATCAGCACCTGGCAGACCGTCAGCACCCGGTGCCCCATTCACACCGTTCGTACCGGCTGCACCTGTCGCACCTGTGGGGCCCGCAGGGCCGGCGGGCCCAGTGCCGCCATCCAAGCTGCTGACGACCACCCATTGGTTATTCACACATTTGTAGAGCTGATTTGAGCCACCGGAAAGCGGCACCGAGAAACCGCTCAGGCAAGGGCCTCCCGGTTCTGCGATGGGGAGTCCGGGTGCGGTCACTGCTGCTGCAGGTATCCAAGACAGCAAACCAAAAACTAAGGCGGCACCAGCAGCCACACGAAGATTTCGACCAGTCATGACATCCCTCGATTCACTTTGCGGACACCCAAGCGCTTCCAGATTTAAGAGCGCTCAACCAAAATCTCAGCGCGTCAGCTAAGGCCGGTGCGCTAGAACAAGCTTCCGCTGCAAGGGGGTAACGGTCGCTGGGATGCTTGCATTCTGCAAACTACCCTCTCTGTTTGTGCGCCCTCTCGCTAGGGCCAAAGGCCCCTAAAGGTGGCAAACTGCGAGGAAGCAGACTGTTGAAAGAAGTAACACCTGATGCCACTCATCATCAGCGGATCCCTAGTTGAGCCCATCACCAGAGCTGCCCTCGGAGCTATTGACGTCGATGGTGGGTCAACCTCGCAGCATGCGGCGAACGCACTCCAGTTCCCCAGCACTTGACCCATCCGACGGCACCGTAGACGTGGGTTCCGAAGGCGCAGCCCTACTTGACGCAGCCCTTCGGCCAAAACCCAAAAACCCGCTCTGTTATGCGAGCGACCCTTTATAGGGGGTCGCTCGCAAGACAAAGCGGGCGAGTTTTGGTTTCTGGCTAGCGGCAAGCGTTAGCCGACGAGGCTTATCAGATGGGTATGGTGGTTGGGACTGTGACCGAGGCTAGGGGGATCAGGTTGAGGTTTTGGCCGAATGCTTGACCTTCTCCGGCGTTTCGACTAATGCAAGCCACGCTCACGATTTCGTCGCCAGCGACGGTAATCCATCCTGTGCCCATAACCGAACCTTGACTGAAGCCGCCAGGGATATTGACGTTTGGCTCCGAGACGTCACTAGCAACAAATCCGTCGATCGTTACGAAGCAATTTGCCTGTACTTCATCGAACGTGAATATTCCCGCTGCGAAGTTCACTGCGTAAGTCCCTGCGGGGGGAACGAGAGCGGGTAAGTCAGCGAAGACATCATTTGTCTCAGCCGGGTTAAGACTGACAGGTACGTTAGAGCGGGGCAGCCCATAACCCGCGAGGGCTGGGCCGGCGGGGCCGGGGTCGCCTTTCTCGCCGGGGTCGCCTTTCTCGCCGGGTGCGCCGGGTGCGCCGGGTGCGCCGTTATCTCCATTTGTACCGTTTGTACCATTCGTGCCCGCTGCACCGTTTGTGCCCGCTGCACCTGTCGCACCTGTGGGGCCAGTGCCACCGTCCAAGGTGCTCACGACTGCCCATTGGTTATTCACACATTTGTAGAGCTGATTGGCGGCACCGGAAAGCGGCACCGAGAAACCGCTCAGACAACGACCACCCGGTTCTGCCGGCGGATACCCTATGGTCACTGCTCCTGCAGGTATCCAAGACAGCAAACCAAACACCAAGGCTGCACCAGCAGCCACACGAATCTTTCGACTATTCATTTTAATTCTCTCTTCTCTAAGCGGACATTTGCTTAGACAGTAACATCAAATACAAATATTTGATCACTGAAATAAATTCATTCGTGCGGCACCAGAGAAGGAAGCACCCAACAAAGAAATGCCACTCATCATCAGCGGGTCCCAAGTTGAGCCCATCACCAGAGCTGCCCTGGGAGCTATTGATGTAGATGGTGGGTCAACTCCGCAGCAGCGGGCATTGCTCGGCGCACTTGTTGAGCATCTGTGGAAGCGACCCGACTTAGACCTAGACACCCTTGATCCGCTTTCACCGTCGTTAGCAGCCGCAGCGATCACCGAACCAGAACAGCGGCGGAGATTTCTGTGGATGGTTGCGGCACTCGAGCTCTGCCGGCGGCCGATCTCGCCAGCGCAGATCGATCGAATCAACGAGTACGCCGTGGCGTTCGAGACAGAGGATGTCACCCTTGAAATTGCCAGAACTTGGCTCAACGAGG
>WLLG01000291.1 GCA_009700815.1 Actinomycetota bacterium | reverse complement strand
GGAAGATCCCAGTGGTACAGAGTCACCCAGGGTTCAAGACCAAGTTCTAGGCAGGTGTCAACCACCCGAGAGTAAAAATCAAGGCCGGCCTGATTAATTTGACCTGTGCCATTCGGAAGGACTCGCGGCCAAGAAATCGAGAACCTTTTCGCTCCAAATCCTAACTCTGCTGCTAGCGCAAGGTCAGATGGGTAGCGCTCGTAAAACTCACAGGCTTGGTCGCCAGTTGATCGGTCGCGGATCCGCTCGCGAAGCCCTCCAAACCCTCGGTTATGCGTAAAGGTGTCCCATATGGATGGGCCCTTACCATCGGTAGATGCAGCGCCTTCAATCTGATAGCTCGCTGTGGCGACACCCCAGGTGAACTCCGACCCAAAATCGGCAGCAGTAAAACCAGGACTCGATACAGGCGAGACAGCAGTTGAAGCAGGAGGAGACACAGTAGTTGGGGCCGCAGAAGTTGGAACAGTTGAGTGCAGATCAGCAGAATTCATCTCCTATCGTTTACACCGAATCTCTGCACGGTGTCGGAGTAAGGGATTGAAGATTTGCTGCGCTGCAGAAGCCCGGTGCCAGACGCCACTACAGAATCATTGCGCCCTGTGCTTATTTTTTCACTAGTTTGGTAGGCAGATCAGGCAACAACACAGCGTTGTCGCAGCAATAAGAATCCAACAGAAGAGGGAACCCCGTGGGTACGAACGTCGAACAAGAGATCAGTGCATTCGTCAAAGAAGGCCTAGAAGAAATCCGCCGTCTTGTTGGATCAGTCGAGACCGAAGTACGCCGAGCAGTAGAACAGATCGAGGCCGCAGTTCGAGATTTGGCTCAGCGAGCCCCAGCTGCTGCTACACCCGTCACCAACGCCGCAAGTACCGCTGCAGACTCCGTTTCGGCTGCTGCAAGCACTGCAGTTTCTGCCGCATCTACCGCAGCCTCTGCTGTTGTAGACACTGCCAAAAAGGCCGCCCCGCGCAAGAAGGCTCCAGCCGCCAAGGCACCAGCCACCAAGAAGCCAGCGGCAAAGAAAGCTGCTGCTACAAAAAAGTCGGGGGCAAAGAAGGCAGGAGCAAAGAAGGCAGCCTCGAAGAAGAAGGCTCCGGCCAAAAAGAAGTCTGCTCCAAAGAAGACCACTTCAGGTCAAACAGTTCCTGAGCAGACAACCCCAGCGCAATCACCCACAGAAGACTGAGCCCACAGAAAACTGAGGCCACCCGGGCTGCAGTCCCTGCGGCCCCTGCTGATTCCCTCGGGTTCAGGTGTGCGCGGGTTCAGGTGCGCGTGAGTTCGGCAGCAAGGTGAGATGACTGAGGCCTGAAATGTCACTCCTCCCCGTGGCCTTGAGGGCATGGGTGGGGAAGGGTCGGGGCGGCCTCGTCGTCTGAGCCGAGCCCGGTGCGTGGGATCAGCGCCTCGAATGCGAGGCGAGGAAGGACCAGATGGCCCGGCTGGCGTCGAGGTTCGGGTACGGCTGACCCAAGTAGAAGGACGCGAGCTCTGAGTACGCAGGGTGGCCCATCCATGCGTGCGTGGCGCCCTCGACCACGACGTAGCGCACTGTTGTGCTGTTGTTGCACAGCGCCCAGGTGGTGACAGTCAGGTCGGGGTTCGTCGGGTCGGTCTCGGCCACTGGGCTCGGAGCGCAGGCGTTCGCGGCGGCGAGCGCCTCCACCGCGTCTCGGGCCGGGCGGAACACCACGCCGGACAACGACGCGATGCCGCTGCCGGGTCCACCGTCGATGGGGTGGTTGGTGTCAGCGGTTCCGTGCAGGTGGATGACCGACACGGGACTTGCTGGCGCACACATGTCAACACCGAGGCTCCCGGCCTGTACCCCGATGGCTGCGATGCGATCGTAGAGCTCGCAGGCGAGCCGGTACGCCATGATCGCACCGTTGGAGTGGCCAGCCACGAAGGTGCGTGCCGGGTCGATCGAGAGCTCGGCGTCGAGCCGGTCGATGAGCTGACGCACGAAGCCGACGTCGTCGACGTTGTCACGCGCTGCCGGCCCGCAGCAGTACCCGCCGTTCCAAGTCTGGGGTCCCGTGCCGTCCACCGAGGCCCCGATGCCGTCTGGGTAGATGACCACGAAGCGGTTCGACTCGGCGAGACCGTCAAAGCCTGAGTTGGCTTCGAACTGCGCCGATGTGCCGAGACCGCCATGAAGGGCGACGAGCAGTGGTGCCGGAGTCGAGGCGTCGAGGGAGGCGGGCACGTAGAGGCGGTAGGTGCGGATGCGGCCGTCGGGTGTGCGCAGCTGCCCGACAGAGCTCTGGCCGGTGGGTGCGACTGCCGGGTTGGTGTTTGCGTAGGGCTCGTAGGTCGTCGGCATTGGTGTGGTCGTGGTCGGGTTCGGCGGGGCGGTCGTCGAAGGGGGCAACGCGGGTCGGGGTACGCATGAACAGGACACGCACGACAGCGCCACCAGCAGGAGCGTGAGAACCCTGGCCTGCGTGCTGAACCGGGTCATGATCGGAGCTCCTTGAGGCGGACGGAGACGGACTGGAGGGCGGCGAGCGTGGAGGTGACGTGTAGCTCGGTCGCCCTTGTGATGCTGAGCCGGCCCTCGATGCACGACCCGGCGAGCGCAGCGAGCGCGGCGAGGTGTGCCGTGGCGAGGGCGGTGGCGTCTCGTGGCGTTAGGTCCGCATGGGTCCTGTAGCGCGCCGCCCAGTGGGCGGCTGCCCCGTCCCAGTTGCTGCGGCGTGCGGCTTCGGTGACAGGTGACAGGTGCTGGGTCGAGACCAGCGCCCTCATTGCGGAGCCGTGGCGACAGGCCACCTCGAGGTAGGCGCGCGTGGCGGCTTGCAGTTCGTCCTCGAAGGGCGCACCGGGCACCTCTGCTGCAGCGACATGCGCCCTGACCCGCGCAGCGTGGCGCTCGAGCAACGCGACCACCAGTCCGTCCCGGTCACCGAAGTGGTCGTAGACGACGGGCCTTGTCACGCCACCGGCTCGGGCCAGTGCGTCCATCCGCAACGCGTCGGAACCACCCTCGGCCAGCAGTCGCTCGGCGGCGTCCAGCAGTAGCTGCCGTCGCTGCGCCGGGGGCGTGCGTGGTGCTCTGGCGCTGCCGACGTGCCCGGTGTCCGCCATTTTCTGCGTCGTCTGCTTCATCCCAGTCATTGTACCTACATCTCGTAGGTAGTCAAGGAAAGGGGATGAGTCCGGGATCGAGGGTGCCCCGGGCATCCACGAGGCCGCCACCGCAAGACGCGAGCATCAGTGGAGGGTTTGACCCGCGAGGAGGCGAGAAGGCAGCTTTTAGGCCTCAGTCATCTCACCTTGCTGCCGAACTCAGGTGCGCGTGAGTTCAGGTGTGGTGTACATAGAGCTCAATGGCAACGATGCACAGCCCAATCAGGGTTGCTGCACCGACAAACATCACGCCACCTAAGAACGTGCTCTGAGAGCGTTGCGCTGCGATCAGACCCATCCACATCAGTGCAAGAACTGCAAGGGCCAGAGAGATTCTGATTGCCGCTACGGGTGAGATCAGGCCCAAATCGGCCACAAGAAACGTCACGAGTGCGGGCACAGCGGCAAGCATGATCCGCCAGGAGTGACTGAGTTGTTTGCCGATTTCACCACTGCGTGCCGGCCGCCTGAGGCGCACGTGTAGTGCCATCACTGCCGAGAAAGAATGCGCCAGCAGCGTCGCAAATGTGACTCCAATAATGACTGCAAT
>WLLG01000290.1 GCA_009700815.1 Actinomycetota bacterium | reverse complement strand
TGCCCCGTATGAGACTTCGACTCTGTCAGCGCTGTACTGCACGGCAAAGCCGTTAGTAGCAGTGGCAGTGCTGCGACTTATTGCCGAAGACGAACTCAGCCTTGGTGACCGACTGGGTGACGTGATCGAAGGCTTAGAATCTCGGTGGATTGCAGATCGAACCATCGAGCAGGTGCTCGGCCACACCGCCGGCCTGCATGTGGTGAACACCATTCTTGCCAGGATTCTGCCCGAGCGGAGTCGAGAAGGCTGGGTCTACGCATCCGAGCCACCTGCAGGCTGGAGATTTGGCTCAGATTCTGCGTACTCCGAATTCGGCGGCTGGTTCCTGCTGGGCCGGGTGATCGAGGAACTCACAGCGCAACCCTTTGATTCATACGTTCGCTCAGCCGTTCTCGACCCCTACCAAGTCGATGCTGAAGACCTGATTTTGCGCATCAGTCCAGAGCAGTATGACCGTTACTCTTCGCGCATCTCGGCCACGCTCGACCTGACCATGGACCGGCCCGTTCCCCTGCTGGCCGAGGTGGGGCCAGAGACTGCTGCTGAGTGGAATCCTGCGTTTGGTGCCTACGGAACTATGAGCGCAATGGCCGCCTTCTACGAGGGGTTGCTCGGCGATTTGAGCGGAGCTGATCGTGTTCTGCCAGCTGAGTTAGTGAGCAATGCGATCACAGCGAGATTGCCGATCAGCTATGACGTGACGCTCGACCGCGACGCTGGGTTTGGTCTGGGCTTTATGACTCCGCTGTCCTCACACTTCTTTGGTGACGCTCCTAGCGCTCGGGCCTTTGGACATGCAGGCCAAGGAGGCACCAGCTTTGCTATGGCCGACCCCGAACACGATCTTGTGCTTGGAGTCCTGTTCAACGCTGGCCTTGATGCCGATACTGCGTTGTCATTCCGCAGGGTCAATTTGGTAGATGCGATCTATCGCAGCCTTGGCCTGATCTGAACTGGGAGCCGGAGTCAGCAGGGCCTAACCTAGGAATGCCGTGATATCGCTAGAAATCGCTACCTTCCTTCTGCAGTGGGCCACAGGCGGGTTGGCGTTTCTCTGGGTCACGACACGCCGACGAGTGGTCTCGATCGGCTACGGCTGGCTCTTGCGAGGCACGTTCGGAGTCATTGCGGCTCTTGCGCTGTGGGTGGGTCTGCGTTACGGGTCAGTACCACTGCGAGAGGCCTCCTCGGCAGGCGTGGTTCTGGCTTGTATTGGAGTGGGCGCAGTCTCTTGGTTCCGGAGGTCCGCAGGGGTATCTGGACAGAGGGACCGAGTGGAGCAGCGCTCCGCCCGGGTCGCTCAGATGACAGGAATCGACCGCGCCGAGCAGAAGTTCGACAGCAATCAAAAGGAGTTTCCCCCAGCTCTCGACCTAATCGCTCCGGCGATTGGACTCGTGGGTGTAGTAGCTGGTGGGGTCGCCGCTGGCAGCCCAGTTTGGCTGTCGGTTGCTCGCATGGTGGTGGGTGCAGCCTTTTTGGGGTGCGTATCTGATGCCATGTTGTTGGGTCACTGGTATCTCACTCAACCCGGACTACCCCGAGCCCCGCTGCTTGAGTTAGTGAAATACCTAGGTTTCATCTGGCCGATCGAAGTGATTCTCCTGCTCATTGCGCCCGGCATGTTCTCGGCTTTCGACGGCAGTATCGACGACGGGTACAACGGAATGCTGGGTTGGTTCTGGGCGGCTTGCGTGGTCACCACAATCGGGCTGGTCGTTGTCACCCGACTTGCTCTCAAGGAGCGCTACTACTCGGCGGTGATGGCAGCTACGGGATTGTTGTACCTAGCCATCCTGACTGCATTTGGCACCGACTTGGTAGCTCGAGCCATCCTCTCGATGGCCTAACACCCACACCGACTTTTTCACTTCGTCTTGCGCCTGACCCCCTAGAGGGGTCAGGCGCAAGACGAAACGCCGCTTGTCGCGATCAGAGTTCTTCGGCCTGTTTGGCCAACTTCTTGTTGTGGCGGCCGATTGCGGTGGAGACCTGGTTGTTGAGTCCCGCACCCTTGGGCCAGCCGGCATAGTGGCTCAGAAAGACCACAATCTCTTCAAGGTCATCTGCACTCAGGTCGCCCTTGTCTAGGCAGGAGTCAAGCTGCACCTGAAGCGTGTCTGACAGTCCGTCGGCCACCATGAGGCCAATGAGCAACAGGCGCCGATCTCGAAGCGACAAGCCGGGGCGCTCCCAGATATCGCCGAACAAGTGCTCAAGCGTGTAGCCATAAAAGTCGCCGGGACCGTCGCCCACCTCGAAGTTATAGATCTCAGACATGCGCTCAATGCCGCGTGTACGCCTTGCTGCGCGGGCCTGGGCCTCGGTGATCTCGTGTCCAGTAGAACTGCTCTGCTCGCTTGATGCCTGATCCATCTCTAGTTCTCCTGTGCTCTTTGACTCTGTGTGGTCGATTGACTGTTTGAGGCTGTTGCCAACTCAGGTTCTGTGGACTGTGCTGAGCACCTGAAGGTGCAAAGACTCTGGACTTGTTGAGATCTACCTGAATAACATAGGACAATGCGCGCAGAGCAAAGTAAGTCTTCATTGGTTTGGTTTAGACGTTCCCGCTTTGCCTTGCTGGCGCTGCTGACAGTGGCAGGGGTGGTTCTTGCCGCTTGCGACCCCGCTCCGCCCCCGGCCGGGCCGCCGAGCCCTGACCCAGTTCGGGCCATCGTATTTAAGGGTCTCGGGACTTGGTGGGATGTCTATGACTGGTCCCCAACTTTTGTCAGCTCTCGAAATCCCGCTGCCCGACCACCGCATGGAACTGCAGATGTTGACCGACTCGCTGCTTCGGGTGTGCAAACTCTCTACATTCAAACCGCAACCTATCGACTACCTAACGAGCCCCTTCTCGATCGTTCGTTGCTCCGGCAGATTGTGGATCGCGCTCATAGCCTTGGAATCCGGGTCGTGGGTTGGTACCTACCCGAGTTCAACGACGTTGGCTACGACCTCGAGCGCTTCCTAGAGATTGCAAGATTTGGATTTGATGGGCTCGGCATAGATATTGAGTCCACGGCCAATGCAGATGTTGCGGCAAGATCCCAAAATCTCATTACCGAGTCAGCTTTCCTTCGGGGGGCTTTCCCGCAACTTTCGATCGCAGCGATTCCGGTGAGTGCCGTCATCTGGGAGGAACTGAACCGTTCTTGGTGGCCGAACTTTCCCTATAGGGAACTCGCCCCGCTCTTTGATGCCTGGATGCCAATGGCCTACTGGTCATATAGAACACCGCAATCGGGGTGGTTCGACCCATATCGGTACGTCTACGAGAGCGTCGTGCGGTTGCGCCGAGCTACTGGTAACGCGAATCTTCCCGTCCACCCAATTGGTGGTGAAGCGGCCAAGCTGTCAGGTGCGGACCTGTTCTGGATGAACCAAGCAATGGTCGACTCTGGGTCAATTGGTGGAAGTATTTATGACGATGCAACCACCAACCGTGACTTGGTGGGTGCTCTTGGTCTCTTTCGGCGTGAACTAGTGAAGTGACCGGCGAGTTGTACTGCCGCTTTGATCAGCCCCGGTTCTCATTAGCTCTCGTTTGATTAGCGCTCGTTTGATTAGCGCGGTGCTCGAGCCTGTTCCTGTCGACACCAAGCAACCATCTCAGCTACGCCCTGCTCGAGCGTGGTTGATGGCGACCAACCAAGTAGCTCCTGCGCAAGTTCCGAGGATCCACCAGTTCGCTCT
>WLLG01000029.1 GCA_009700815.1 Actinomycetota bacterium | reverse complement strand
GCGCGGCGGGGCTAGGGGATTCTGCGTACTCGTCGCTACATCGGAACTCACAACCGATGCGCAAGCGCGCTTAGAGGCAATGGTGAGAACTACCGACGGATTTGAGCTAGCAGAGGTAGACCTCGACCTTCGTGGAGAAGGAACAGTCATGGGGGAGCGCCAAAAGGGCCGAAATGACCTACAGCTGGCGTCCCTGCGCCGAGATCGGGATTGGGTCGAGAAAGCTCGTGCGGTCGCAATAGAGATTGTCGGGGACGGCACCGGCTTGGAGCAACATCCGCTGCTTGGATCCGAACTCGCCTTGGTGCTTGACGATGAGGATCGCGAGTTCCTGCATAAGTCCTAACGGGCATCTAGTGACTCTCCTATCTAGTGACCCTGCCATACCGATGTCAGTGGCGGTCGGGGAGTCTCCTACAGTGAAACCGTGAACGCTGTTGCACCATGAGGATCGTTGCGGGATCCCTCCGAGGCCGAAAATTATCCACGCTGACCGGTACCGATGTTCGCCCGACTGGAGACAGGGTCCGCGAGGCGGTCTTTAACGCACTCGGCTCGATGGGGGTCATTGAGGACGCGACTGTGCTGGACCTTTTTGCTGGTTCGGGAGCACTCGGTTTAGAGGCAATCTCTCGAGGTGCGAAGCATGTGACGTTCGTTGACTCCTCTCCCCAGGCCCTAGCTATTGTCCGAGCAAATATTGCTGCCTGCGACTGTGCCGACACCTGCACGGTGGTCCGCTCCGAGGCTGCAGCGCATCTCGCAAGGAGCCAATCTGCCTATGACCTTGTGCTGCTTGATCCCCCGTACGAGTTTGATTCTTGGCCAGAACTACTGAGTGGTCTTGAGGCGCAGACTCTTGTAATCGAATCCAACCGACCGATCGAAGCACCTGCTGGCTCACAGGTTCTCAGAGAACGCCGGTACGGCGGTACGGTGGTTACAGTGATGGCTCCCATCCTGGCTGTTGCCATCGAACGCCCCCCATCGGAGGAACACTCATGACAGTCGTGTTGTATCCAGGATCCTTTGATCCGATTCACAATGGACATGTTGAAATCGTTGAGACTGCAGCGCGACTGTTTGACAAGGTGATCGTTGCAGCTATGCGGAATCCTCAGAAGGGCGAGCCACTTTTCACCCTTGATGAGCGGCAAGAATTAATCGAGGACTCCCTCGCCCACCTCGACAACGTAGAGGTCACGATGTTCTCTTCGCTTGTCGTTGATCTTGCCAAAGAGAAAAATGCCCATTTCATTATTAAGGGTCTGCGGGCTGTCTCGGACTTTGAGTCTGAGTTGCAGATGGCGCAAATGAACCGCTCAATCTCTGGTGTAGACACGCTCTTTGTTCCCTCTGCTTCGAGGAACTCTTTTCTGGCCTCGAAACTGATTCGTGAAGTAGCCCGATTCGGCGGTGACGTCACCACCATGGTGCCGGCACCTGTTGCCAACCGACTACAAGAGAAATTCGGCTAACGGCTGCAAGAAAACGTTCGAGCCCTCGAAGCACTGAGTAATCGCGAGTACGGCTATTGACTCTGACAATATGGAGGGACCATGAGCCCACGAGCCTTTGATGACCTAGATGATGAATCTGCCGACGAGTCCCGCTCCTCTGCGCGGCGCGTTGCTGCCGGAGAGCAGTACCGAGTACCAGAGAGCGAGGCAATTTTACGAAGAGTGATCGAGATGATCGACACCTCGCCTGGCATGCCAATGTCTGCGTCAGTACGCGTCAACAAAGAGGAAGTACTTGAACTGCTCGACGATGCAGTGTCTCGTCTTCCCGATGAGCTTCGCAGTGCCAGATGGCTACTCAAAGAACGTGAGGAGTTCATTGCGCGGTCCCGCAGAGACGGGGACGAACTCATAGCGGATGCAAAGTCGAGAGTCGCTCATATGGTGCAGCGGACAGAGGTAGCAAAAGCGGCCGAGCTGCGCGCGACACAGATCATCGAGGATGCAGAAGCCTCGGCGCGACGCATGCGCAGAGAGACCGAAGATTACTGCGATCAGAAACTCGCCAGCTTTGAAAATGTGCTTGAGCGCATCCAAAAGACTGTCACGGCGGGCCGAAGCAGACTCTCTGCTCCCACCATTGAAGAAGCTGAATTGGGTGCAGTGGGCCGGGACGACTCTTTTGAATACGAGGACCAGCCCACCGGTGCTGTTCCCATGTTCGACCAAGATCAGTGACTGCGTCCGAACTGCGCATAGGCGTTTCGGAGTTACGCAGGCGGCCGGGAAATCGGATGCAACTCGAGCGCTCCGTGCCCCTAGGTCCGCTCGCAATCTCTAGTTCCAGCATTCCAGAAGGTGAAGAGGTTCTCCTGAGCGTCACGATGGAGGCCCTCTCCGATGGAGTGACACTGTCAGGAACAGTGCAAGTGCCTTGGCAGGGGGAGTGCCGGCGCTGTCTCGAGATCACTTCTGGTCAGGTGACGGTGGAGGTTGCCGAGATATTCAAGGAGCGTACCGAGGGCGAACTCGGAGATATCCTTCCGATTGCAAATGACTCCATTGACTTGGGGCCGACTGTGCACGATGCGGCAATTCTTGCTCTCCCTATAGCTCCGCTTTGTCGAGCAGACTGTGCCGGACCGATCCCCGAACTGTTCCCTGTTATCACCGCAGAAACCGCAGGAGCGGAGCCGATTGACCCCCGTTGGGCTTCCCTTGGGGACCTTCACTTCGACTCGGACCCCCCTGAGTAGCTAAGATGTCCATTCCGCCGGGAGACCGCCTCGATCAGAGGTGCGATACCGACGAGAGACCGTTCTGCGTGAGACTGCCCAAAGCACTGTTCGCGCCCCTCAAAAGTAGAGAAGACCATGGCCGTACCAAAGAAAAAGACCTCGAAGTCGAAGAGTCGTAGCCGCCGCGCTTCCAACTGGACGCTCAAGGCCTCCCCGCGCAGCGTGTGCCCCCGATGCAACGCCGTGAAGCTTCCCCATGTGGTCTGTGGCAACTGTGGTTGGTACGCCGGCCGTCAAGCTATTGAGGTTGACTGATCCCCAGGAACTCTGTGGATCGCTAGTTTTTCTTGTTTCTGCCAAGTAATCGCTGTTTATACGCTGTTTTTGTTCTTTGGCCCCGTTCGCTGCTTCATGCGTCTCGTCCAGAGAGCATCCTGTGGCGAGTACAGTGTGAGGCACTTGGCCCAGCCAGAAGAGGCTGTAGCTAGTTATTAGAGAGAGAGTGTTTGTGTCTGCTGAGATGCCATCAGAAAGCTCTGCGCCCGAGAGGGCAGAGGTTTTTCGAGTGATCCAAGACCTGCTCGCGGACATCCTCGAGGTGGAGACCAGCTCCATCAACGAGGGAGACTCTTTCGTTGAGGACCTGCATCTGGGTTCACTGGAACTCATTGAGCTTGTTGAAGCAATCGAAGAAGAGTTCAGCCAACGCTCCGATGGCTTTCGTATCGAGGACGAAGACCTCGAAGACCTGAAGACGGTTCGTGACGTCGTCGACTATGTACTCCCCCGAGTCTGAGGTTCACATCCTCGGTCCCCGGGAGCAACTCTGCAGCCTTCTCGGGTATCAGTTTGCTGATCCGGGATTGCTCGAGCTTTCTCTGCGGCATCGATCTTGGTGCGCCGAGAACGGTGCAGTCGCGTCGAACGAGCGGCTCGAGTTTCTCGGGGACTCCGTCCTAGGTCTGATCATCACTGATCATCTGTATCGGTCAGACCCAGGCATCAGTGAAGGGGTTCTGGCAAGAAACCGCTCCGAGTTAGTAAGTGCAGTTGCCTTGGCGGGCGTAGCGAGGACCCGTGAATTGGGTGCAGCTATGAGTCTGGGTAAGGGCGAAGAAGCCACTGGCGGCAGGAACAAAACCTCGATTTTGGCCGATGGCATCGAAGCCGTGATTGGAGCGGTGTATCTCGACGGCGGAATTGGTGCCGCAACTGTTGTTGTTCTGGACCTTCTGCACGAGCGAATTCAAGATGTCCTCTATGGCGGTTTGGCAAGTGATCACAAGTCTCAACTGCAAGAGCTCAGCGCTCGGCGCTTTGGACAACTTCCTCGGTATGTCCTCACCGAGGAGGGCCCAGAACACGAAAAGCACTTCTCGGCTCAGGTAGAACTTGATGGTGAGCCTTGGGGTGCCGGAGAAGGGCGAACCAAAAAAGAGGCCGAGCAGGCCGCAGCTGAACAGGCCTTTGAGCGCCTGCAGAATCCCAATAAAGATAATCCAGACCAGCCAGATACTTCAGCCCAGCCAGATTCAGACCAGCCAGATCTTGGTTCCTTAGCGGTGTCGGACCGCCAAGAAGCCTCATCGATTCCGACGGAAACTACCCCGGGGGGTACTCATGCCTGAGCTTCCAGAGCTCGAACTTTTGCGACGCGACCTTGATCGAGAGGTTGGCGAGCGAAAAATCAAAAATATAGAGGTCACAGCGCCATCCGTGGCAAAACACCCAAATAAAAAGACCATGACCGCGGCTCTTGAAGGTCTCAAACTGAGCGGTGTAACGCGTCGCGGCATGTTGTTGATCTTTCAGGTTGAGGGGGACCAACTGCTAGTTATGTCGCTCGGCGAGCACAGCCGCATGACACGAAACCAGCCAAAGGATCCTGTCGCAACTGGAACAGCCCTCATCGTGTCGTTTACTCAAGGCGGGCAGCTTCGATTGGTTGACCCGAAAAAAGAGGCCGCCGTTGAGCTAGTGGCCGCCGATGAACTTGAGGAACTTCACCCCGAACTGCTGACGCTTGGCCTGGATGCCATCGAGGAACCAATTTCTTGGACCACCTTCGGTGAGCGGCTCATGCGTCGTGAGGGCAAGCTGAAGACAATTCTGATGGACCCAACCTTTTTGGTGGGGTTTGGCCCGATCTACTCGGACGAGATTCTCTTTCATGCAGGGTTGCGCTATGACCGCAATACCTCCACGCTCTCTGCTCAAGAGGTTCGTCGGCTGTATCGCGCCCTAGTGGAAACCATCCATGAGGCTGTGAAGTACGGCGGGACCACACTCGAACCTGACGGCTGGGTCGGACTGTCCGGCAAGCCCGGTGACTACTTGCAATACATCGCCGTTTACAAACGCGATGGAGAGATGAGCCCCCGTGCACGCGGCCCCATTGTCAAGGTTCGCTTTGGCGGCGGCTACACCTACTTTTGCGAGCAAACTCAGGTCTGATTGGTGCTGCGCTCTGCCAGGCTCCTCGGCTGAGGATTGCTTAGCGGCACCGTTGCCAAGGATCTGATCTACTTTCTAGTCCACCTGTCCGTCCTGCCTACTGAGTTCGTTCTCGGCAAGAACCTCCGGGAGAAGCGTGTTTCTGAAGACTCTGCAGATGAAGGGTTTCAAGTCGTTCGCCGATGCAACGACCCTGTCTCTCGAACCTGGCGTCACTGTGGTCGTGGGACCGAATGGTTCGGGCAAGTCAAACGTGGTCGACGCCATTGGTTGGGTTCTCGGAGCGCAGAAGCCGTCCATTGTCCGATCAGCAAAGATGGACGACGTCATTTTTGCCGGAACCTCAAACCGCCCAGCACTAGGCCGTGCCGAGGTGTCACTCACCATCGATAACTCTGCCGGGCTGTTGCCGATTGACTTCACAGAAGTCACTCTGAGTCGACTGTTATTTCGGTCTGGTGACAGCGAGTACGCAATTAATAACGTGCCCTGTCGATTGCTCGACATTCAAGAACTGCTTTCGGACTCAGGTGTCGGACGCCAGCAGCACGTCATCATCTCGCAGGGAAACATTGACGGGGTGCTCAATGCGCGCCCCGAGGATCGTCGACTCATCATTGAAGAAGCCGCCGGCGTATTGAAATACCGCCGTCGCAAAGAACGCGCCGAGCGCCGTCTCACTGCAACCGAGGCAAACCTCACTCGCATCCAGGACCTACTGCGTGAGGTTCGACGGCAGTTGCGCCCATTGGAACGGCAAGCTGATGCTGCGCGCCGTCACGGTGACTTGGTGAGCGAACTTTCTGCTCTCAAAGTTTTCTCGGCCGGGCGCGACTTGGGTCGTCTGCGCGTACAACTCGAGGAATCAGCCCGAACCCAGACTGACCTTCGCGGCCAGGATCAACAACTGCGGGCGAAACTTGCCGACCTTGACGCTCGGATTCTGAGTTCCGAGGCACAACTTTCTGCCCTTGGCGGACGAGATGTGGGCGATGCCCTCCTTCGCTACGAAACCCTGCGAGAAAAAGCTCGGGGATTGCTTGCGTTGTTGGCAGAGCGCCGCCGGGGTGTTGAGCGTGAGCTCAGTAGCGCAATTGATGCCGCGGTCATTGCGAGTCTTGAGTCTGAACAAGCACAACTTCGCGATGAGTCTGCCCAAGCCGAGCTCGAGGCAGAGAGAATTCTAGTTTCTGCAGGCGAGCTTGAAGAATCCGAGGCCGCTCTGGCTCAGGAGCGCGCTCTATTCGAGGCCGACTGGGCTGATGGTATTCCCGCCCCGACGGGTGAGGCCGCCGGGGTGCGCGGGGAACTTGCTGCGCTGCGCTCAGCGATCGAACGCACCACGAACGATCAGGTTCGGTTGGTATCTCGGCGGGATTCTCTGGCAGAGAAAGTGGAGCGGCTCACTGTTGAAGGGCAGCGCGCTCACGATGAGCGCTCCGCTGCTGAGTCAGCAGTCGAGGCCATTGAACAGAGCGCAGCTGCTTCAGTTGAAGAGTCGCTGGCCAAAGAGGCAGAGCTGAGAACTGCCGAAGAGGCCGCAACTTCCGCCGAGACCGAGCACTCCGCTTGGGCCGCCCGAGTAGAGGCCCTGACGCTGGCTTTGGACGAGGCGCGGCAGCGCGCCGGTGCAGAGCATCTTGATGGCTTGACTGGCGTTCTTGGCACATTGTTGGACCTAGTCGACGTTGACGCTGGCTGGGAAGAGGCCTTTGAGGCCGCAGTGGGCGAGGCCCTCACGGCTGTCGTGGTTGCCGATATTCCATCGGCTCGATCTGCGCTCGACGCGCTGGTTCAGGGCGATCATCGCGGTGCTGTCCTTGCGCTTTCCAGTGGAGCCTCACCTTCGGCCACCCTTCCACCGCAAGGCGAGCCTCTGCGCCGGCACGTGCGTGCTCTTCGCAGCGGATCGGCGGCATCTTCGGCCGATGGTATCGAGCGAGTGCTCGATACGCTCCTGGGTTCTGCAGTCTTGGTTGACGGCAGTTGGCAAGCGGCACTCGAGCTGGCTTCGCAGCATCCGGGAGCAGTTGTCGTCACACGTGTTGGGGACCGTTTCGGTGCAGCAGGTTGGCGAGTAGGAGCGGCACGTTCGGGGGCTACTGGCGCAGCGCTCGAAGAGGCCTTGCAGCGCGAGTCGCTGAGTTTGACCAACCGGGATCAGGCTCGCCAGGCCGTGGATCAGGCTCGCTCGGCGATGATTGCTGCTCGTACTGATCAGCAAGAGAGCGCCAGGAATCGCGATAGCAACGATTCACTTCGACGGACCTTGAGCGAATCTGTAGCGCGCCTAGAGGCCGACGTGATTGAGGCTTCCGCAGAACTGGAATCACTCAATGCTCACCTTGGCGAATTAGCCGAGCGGCTCAGGCGCGAGAACCTCCGAGTTGAAGAACTAGCTGCTCAGTTGCCACAGCTCGAAGCCGCTGATCTTGCGCTGTCATCGCAGGCGCAAGTCATGGCTGCTGCACGGCAGAGCCTTGAGGAGCACAGCGCAAAGGTGGGTGCGGTTCGTACTGATCTAGAGGTGCGTTCAGCGGGCATTGAGGAACGCCGCCGCTATGTCACTGAGCGATTGACTCAGGTAGATGAACGTCTTTCTAGAAACATTGAACAACGAGACGCTGCCGCTCGCCGACGGGTTGAACTCGTTGCCCGAGCAGACGCGACTGATCGCCTGACACAATTTACCCTCGGACGAGTTTCAGTCATCGAGGCGAACCTGAGCACGTTGCGCGATGAGCGCCAACGGCAATCCGAAGAGGCTCGGTCCGTGACGAGTGGTCTTGAAGGGTTGCGCAGTCAGCGAGTGCTGTCTGAGCGCCAACTCGAAGAACTTCGCGCCCGTGTGCAGAAAGCAGAGATTGCTGACGCCGAGGCCCGCTTGCGGCTTGAGGCCGCAACCGAGAGCCTTCGAAACGACCTGGACTGTGAGCCCGATGTAGCCATGGCGGCGGAGTGCCCGCCCTTGCCGGAAGGGGTCGCACTCGGTGCACGAGTTCGCGAGCTCGACCGTGAGCTGCGGTTGATGGGTCCAATCAACCCATTGGCCTTGCAAGAGTTCACCGAACTGCAAGAGCGACTGACCTTTTTAGAGGGGCAACTCGAAGATATTCGCTCGAGTCGTCGTGAACTCTCAAAAGTCATTCGGGCTGTGGACGAAGAGATCGTCAAGGTCTTTAGCGCAGCGTACGCAGACGTCAGCCAGAACTTCACCCTTCTGTTTGAGACGCTGTTTCCGGGTGGAGAGGGAAGGCTCCGCCTCACTGACCCAAACAACCTGTTAGAAACCGGAATCGAAATCGAGGCCAAGCCTTCCGGCAAGAATGTGCGCAAGCTCTCGCTGCTGTCAGGTGGAGAACGCTCCCTGACGGCGCTTGCCTATTTGTTCGCCGTATTCCGGTCTCGTCCTTCCCCGTTCTATGTGATGGACGAGGTTGAGGCCGCACTCGATGATGTCAACTTGCACCGCTTTTTGGACCTCGTAGCGGAGTTCCGTCAGACGGCGCAGCTCATCATTGTGAGCCACCAAAAGCGCACGATGGAGGCTGCGGACATTCTCTATGGAGTGACGATGGAGCCTGGTGGCTCTTCGAAGGTGATTTCAGAGAAGGCAAGCTCTGCACCATAAGCAGGTGTGCTTGCTCTGCTGGGGTCGCTCACTAGGGAAGGCGTGTTGACCAGCGCAGCGAGCAGGCAGCAGCAATCAGCATCATGACTAGGCCTGCGCCAACAAATTTGTAGCTCACGTCTGTATCTTGCTCTTCAAAGCCGATCGTTGAGCCAAGTTCCTCGTACACCTTGGCCAAGTCGGTAGCGCTCTCGGCTGTATAGGCCGTACCACCGGTGTCCTCAGCCAAGCCTTTGAGTTCCTCAACGTTGACCGGGACGCCAGTGAGCTGCCCAACGCCGTCACCGTCGTCGTCGACCATGATCTGCCCGTTAGCCGTTCCGTAGGCGATCGTCGACACAGCAATGCCGGCCTCTTGTGCCAAGGGAATGGCCTCTTCGGTGGGCAGGCCAACTGTGGTTTCACCGTCAGAGATCAACACGATTGCGGCGTCAGGTACGCCATCCGTTACCCCAACTGCCTGATCGGCGATGACCTCGAGCGAGAGCTTCACTGCATCGCCAATTGCGGTTGCTTTATCAAGCTCCAGCCCGTCGATTGCAGTCTTTATGGACTCATGATCTTGTGTAGGCGGGACCAGAAGTTGTGCTGTGCCAGCGAAACTCACCAGGCCCACATTGAGATCATCCGGAAGCTCGTCAAGGAAGGCAACTGCTGCGGCCTGCGCAGCCTCTAAACGATTCGGGGCAACGTCCTCGGCAGCCATGGACAGCGAGGTGTCGATAGCCAACATGATGGTGGTGCGCTCTTGTGGCACTTTGGTTGTCATGATGGGCTGTGCGTACGCAATCACCAATGTGGTCAGGGCTAGTGCAAAGAAGCCAGCCCCAAGATGGCGCCGCCAACCGGGGCGCTTGGGTGCGACCTTGTCTAAGAGATTGAGATTCGAAAATCGCACGGTGTAGCGGGGGCGCTTGAATTGCATAAACACGTAGGTGGCTACGAGTGCAACAACTCCCAGCAAGCACCACAGGCGCATGGGAACGAGAAACCATTCGGTCATCGGGTCCGCCTCCCAGCGGTCATTTCTGCTCGGTGTCGGCGTCGAGACACGTACTGTGCAAGGTCCATAAGCCAGTCGCCATCGGTTCGTAGAACTAAGTGATCGGCTCCGGCGGCGCGAATCTGCGAAGCGATCTGAGCGTGCTGCTCAGCTGCAGCAGTGGCGTAACGCTCACGCAGCCGTTTGTCATCAGTGTTGACCTCTCGAATTGAACCGTCTGCCGGATCTTGGAACTGCAACATTCCGGTTGCGGGAAGATCAAGATCGCGGGGATCGACTACCTGAATGCACAGCACTGAATGGCGAATCGCTAGCGAACCCAGTGGGTTCTTCCACGTGGACGGGTCGGCCAAGAAGTCCGAGATGGCAACCACAAGTCCCCTGCGCGGCGCAACAGCTGTGATGCGTTGAAGCCCAGCGGAAAGATTGGTGGCACCTGTGCCATCCTCCCGTGGGGATTCAAGCACCCGATCCAAAATGCCGAGCAGGTTCCGCCGGCCTTGTCTTGGCGGCATGGTGGTGACTTCGCTGCCGCGCAACATGACTGCGCCGACCCGGTTTCCGCCTCGGGCCGTCAACAATCCAATGCCTGCAGAGGCACCAAGGACTAGGTCGCGCTTTTCACATAAGGCCGTTCCAAAATCTAGGCCTGCAGACCGATCGATGAGCATCCAAGTTTCTAGTTCTCGGTCTGCAATGGTCTCTCGCAGGTATGGGTCCTGCATGCGGGCAGTTACGTTCCAATCGATATGACGCACGTCGTCGCCGGGGGAGTAGGCGCGAGCTTCTCCTGGCTCGCTGCCTCGGCCGGGGACAATGCCCATGAAATCGCCGTGCAACATGCCGTCGAGACGGCGCGTGATATCCAAGGTGAGCCGTCGAACAATCTCTTCGGCTGGTCGGTCTCCGACCAAACCCAAGGTGTCAGATAGCCCCGCCATGTGACTCAGGCCCCCCAAGTAGCAGCAACAGCAGAGTTCCCGTTGTAGGGGTCAGCCTGTGTGGTGGGAGCCTGAGCGGGGCTGACTCGTGGAGCCGGCACGGTAGACAGAATCCGATTCACAACTTGTTCCACATCGATGTCTTGGGCGAGGGCCTCATAGGACAACAACAGGCGGTGGCGCAGAATCTCGGGTGCAACGTCGAATACATCTTGGGGTGTCAGGTAGTTGCGTCCACGAAGCATGGCCAGAGCGCGTCCACCGCGAATCAAGCCAATCGAGGCTCGGGGGCTTGCACCGAGTTCTATGTAGCTCCGAAGCTCAGCTAGGCCAAAGTTCTCTGGGGTGCGGGTGCACAAAACCAGATTCACGGCGTATTCCAGCACGCTGCGATCGACGTACACACGCTCCGCTGCGCCCTGCAGTTGCCGTACCTGATCCAAGGTGACTACTTGGTGGGCCTCGGGGGCTGCAGTTCCCATCCGCTGAACGATTTCGACTTCTTCTGCCGGAGACGGGTATCCCAGAACAACCTTCATCAAGAACCGGTCTCGCTGGGCCTCGGGTAGTGGGTAGACGCCTTCCGATTCAATCGGGTTTTGTGTTGCGAGGACGATGAAAGGCCCATCAAGTTTGTGTGTCGTCCCGCCAATCGTGACCTGCTGTTCAGCCATCACCTCGAGAAGAGCGGATTGCACCTTGGCCGGGGCGCGGTTGATTTCATCGGCCAGTACAAAGTTGGCAAAAATCGGCCCAAGTTCCACATCGAATGACTCGCTTGAGGCCCGGTAGATTCGAGTGCCCACCACGTCTGCGGGCAGCAGGTCTGGGGTGAACTGAATACGAGAAAAAGTTCCGCCTACTGAGAGCGCCATGGTCTCTGCAGACAGCGTCTTTGCCAAGCCAGGCACACTCTCCAACAGGCAGTGTCCGCCGGCAAGCAAACAGGTGAGCAGGCGTTCAATAGCGCGATCCTGACCGACGATGACCTTCTTCATTTCGAACAGCAACTGTTCGAGTACTGCAGAATCAGCAAGGGGGGCCTGAGGCTGGTCTGGGTCGGTTTGTTGTGGTGTCGGGGCGGGGTCCATCTGGCTCCTCGTGTGAGCAGTGATGCTCGGAATGGTGACAAGTGCGGTGATCGTAGATTTTCAGCGAGGTTTTCTTTACGGGTTGCACCGTACGGCGGGAATTGGTGTTCTGCTCGTCGCAAGCTGGAATTACTGACGTTATTTTCAGCTCGTTGCTGTACTTCGGTTGACATAGCTTGCCCTGCATGAGCAGGACCCTCGTGCATCGCCTTGCGCAGCAGGTAAACAACAGGTCGTCACTCCTCCCTTTGGACTCGCAGAGACGCAGCTGTTGAGAGGCCTGAGTGCGAGACAGAGACTGCAGGGGCCCGAGACTTGTAGCATGCACTTCTCATGTCTCCCATATTGATCATCATCATCATTTTCGCAATTGGCGTTGTGGTTGCAGGGGCACTCTTGCTCGGCCGCCCCAGCAAGGGTGAACTCCTTGAGGGCCCGCCCGAGGGTGTCCTACCGCGTGAGGCAGGGACCCAAGCCCAAGACCCAGATTCCTTGGACGGCCCAGAGATTGAAATGGTCGAACCCGTTGCCGGAATCTTGGGTTCGAGCGTTGCTATTACTGGTCCGGAACTCACCCCCGAAGAAGAAGCCGCAAATATTGCAGCGGCAGAACAGGCCGAGCAGGCGGGCGAGGATGCCAGACTCGCTCAAGTAGCCGAAGAGGCTGCGGAGGATGAGCGCCCAAATTTTCTTGAGCGCCTTGCAAAGGCGCGCTCTACGTTTTCGGGTTTCCTGGGGTCAGTTCTCTCACGATCCCAAAT